>NZ_RAVY01000229.1:0-14223 GCF_003611625.1 Corallococcus sp. CA054B | reverse complement strand
TCTGTCGCCGAGCTGCTCGCCCAGGCACGCGCTTCATTTGTGCGCCTGGGCTACCGTCACGATGTCCTCGCCGCCTTCTTCGATGACGCGGGCCTGCGCCTTACCGGACTTCCCTGAAGGGGTTTAGGCGCTCAGGCCCGCGCGCCGGAAGTGATGCCTTTCGTCACCACCCGGGGGAGGGGGGGATGGTGACTGTCATCACCGCTGGTGACTGTTGTCACCACCTCGGCTTTCGCGTCATCGCCGCGTAACCCCATGGAATCCTTCAGGGTGTGCTGGTCCGGAGGGCTGGCACGACGCGCGCAATAGGTCCCGGCATGACCGCTTCCACAACGGAAGCCGCTCCAACCGGAGATCGAAAATGACCACCATCAAGTCCACCGTCACCGCCACCCTCAACAAGGCCACCGTCAACGACAAGCAGCTCGCCGTCCTGCGCGGCACCTCGTCCCCGGCGAAGCAGGCGGCGGAGATGAAGGCCACCCTCAACAACATGAAGGCGCAGATGGAGGGGATGAAGGCGCAGCTCCAGGAGATGAAGTCCCAGCAGCACCTCGGCGACCGCTTCTCCACGCAGGGCCACGGCTGCTGGGGCCCGCGCGACAACTGGCAGCCCAAGGACCTGGGCGCCATGGTGGAGATGAACAAGCTGAACCAGACCTCCGGCTCCATCAGCGCGGAGCAGTTCGCGGACAGCATCGAGGCCGCGGTCGGGGACCTGGACGGCCAGGCCGCCTCCGGTGAGTACCGCGCCGTCGCGGACTGGGCCGCCAACAACCGCGAGCGCCTCACCCCGGAAGCCCGCCAGGTGATGGACATCTACAGCAAGTACGCGGCGCTCTCCCAGTCGCGCGGCGAGTCCGGCATCCCCCAGGGCGACTTCAAGAAGATGCTCGCGGAGATGCGCGACGTGGGTGACGCCAGCGCGAAGAAGGCGCTCGCCAACCTGGACAGCAAGACCCACGGCGGCACGGTGTCCGGCCAGGACATGGCCCGCGCCATCAGGACCGGCACCGCGGACCACGACGGCCAGGCCGGCGGCGCGGAGCTGAAGGAGTTCGAGAAGTGGGCCTCCAAGAACGAGAGCCGCCTGTCCCCGGAGGCCAAGGAGGTCCTGGACGTCTACCGCAAGCACACGAAGGCGGCGCAGGCCCAGGGCCGCTCCGGCCTCACCGACGCGGAGACCGCCGCGATGAACAAGGAGATGCGCCAGGTGGGCGCCGGTGACGTGAGCGCCCGCAAGGCCACGGAGGCGCTCGACAAGCAGAGCGGCCCCATCTCCGGCGAGGACCTCACCAAGGCCATCAAGGACGGCATCTCCGACACGGACGGCCACTCCTCCACCTCCGAGCTGAAGGAGTTCGAGAAGTGGGCCTCCAAGAACGAGAGCCGCCTCACGCCCGAGGCCAAGGAGGTCCTGAAGACCTACCAGCAGGCCGCGAAGAAGGCCGGCCCGGAGGGCATGACCCAGAAGGAGGCGGACGCCATGTTCAAGAAGATGGAGGGCTTCAAGACCTTCCACGACAGCTCCATGCGCGACGCGCTGGAGGGCCTGGACGCCAAGAAGGGCAAGATCTCCGGCAACGACCTGACCGCCGCCATCGAGAAGGGCGCGGGCGACCTGGACGGCCAGGCGGCCGGCACCGAGTTCACCGACACGATGAAGTGGGCGCGCCAGAACTACGACCGCCTCACGCCGGAGGCGAAGAAGGTCGTGGACACCTACGAGAAGTACGCCACCCGCGCGCAGGCCAGCGGCTCCACGGGCATCGACCAGAAGGACTTCAAGAAGATGATCAACGAGATGAAGTTCGTCAGCAACCCGCGCCCCACGCGCCCCGTGTTCTACGCGGCCTGATGTGAAGCAGGGGGGATTGAAGTCAGAGGGGTCCCGGACCTTCGGGGGAGGGTCCGGGGCCCTTCTTTTTTCTACAGGCGCGTCAGTGCTTCTTCGCCTTGGCGATGGTGGCGTGCGCTTCCTTCACCACGTTCTCCACGGTGAAGCCGAACTTCTGCTGGAGCGCCTTGATGGGGGCGGAGGCACCGAAGCTGCGCATGCCGATGATGCTGCCCGTGTGGCCCGTCCAGCGCTCCCAACCGAACGCCGCGCCCTTCTCCACGGAGACGCGAGCCTTCACGCCCGGAGGCAGCACGCTGTCCTGGTAGTCCTGGGGCTGCTGCTCGAACAGCTCCCACGACGGCATGCTCACCACGCGCGCCTTCACGCCTTCCGCCTTGAGCTTCTCCGCGGCCTCCACCACCAGCGCCACCTCCGTGCCCGTGCCGATGAGGATGACGTCCGGCGTGCCGCCCTCCGCCTCCAGCAGCGTGTACGCGCCCTTGGCCACGCCGGACGCGGGGGCGAACTTCGTGCGGTCCAGCGTGGGCACCGGCTGGCGCGACAGCACGAGCACCACCGGGTGGTGCTGCTGCTGCGCGATGTAGCGCCACGCCTCGGTCACCTCGTTGGCGTCGCCGGGGCGCAGCACGATGTTGCCCGGCACCGCGCGCAGGGACATCAGCTGCTCCACCGGCTGGTGCGTGGGGCCGTCCTCGCCCAGGCCAATGGAGTCGTGCGTGAAGATGTGGATGGACGGAATCTCCATCAGGGACGACAGGCGCATGGCGGGGCGCTCGTAGTCACTGAAGATGAGGAACGTGGCGCCGTAGCCGCGCACGTGGCTCAAGTTGAGGCCGTTGACCACGGAGCCCATCGCGTGCTCGCGCACACCGAAGTGGATGTTGCGGCCCGAGTACTCACCCGGCTTCAACGACGTGGACGAGGAGATGTACGTCTTCGTGGACGGGTTCAGGTCCGCGGAGCCGCCCACGAGCCACGGGTAGTTCTTCGCCAGCGCGTTGAGCACCTTGCCGCCGGACTCACGGGTGGCCATGCCCTTCGCGTCCGCGGGGAACACCGGCAGCTCCTTGTCCCAGCCCTCGGGCAGCTCGCGCTTGAGCAGCGCGTCCAGCTCGCGGGCCAGCTCCGGGTGCTGCTTGCGGTAGTCCGCCAGCGACTTCTCCCACGCGTCGCGCAGCGCCTTGCCGCGAGCGCCCATGCGCTCCTGGAAGCGCTCGCGCACGCCGTCGGGCACCAGGAACTGCGCGTCCTCGGGCCAGCCGTAGGCCTTCTTGGTGGCCTTGATTTCGTCGGCGCCCAGGGGCTCGCCGTGGGCGCTGGCGGAGCCCTGCTTCTTGGGCGAGCCGAAGCCGATGAACGAGTTGACGATGATGAGCGTGGGCTTGCCGCGCTCGTCCTTGAAGGACTTGTAGGCCTTGGACAGCGCGTCCAGGTCGTTGGCGTCGGTGACCTTGAGCACGCGCCAGCCGTAGCCCTCGAAGCGGCGGCCCACGTCCTCGGTGAAGGCCAGGTCGGTGCTGCCGTCGATGGAGATGTGGTTGCTGTCGTAGATCCAGCACAGGTTGGGCAGCTGGAGGTGGCCCGCGAGCGAAGCGGCCTCGGACGCCACGCCCTCCATCATGTCGCCGTCGCCGCAGAGGGCGTAGACGTCATGGGTGAACAGGTCGAAGCCGGGCTTGTTGAAGTGGGCGCCCAGCCACTTGCTGGCGATGGCCATGCCCACGCTGTTGGAGACGCCCGCGCCCAGGGGGCCGGTGGTGGTCTCCACGCCGGTGGTCCAGTGGTACTCCGGGTGGCCCGGGGTGGCGGAGTCCAGCTGGCGGAAGTTGCGGATGTCGTCCAGGGACACGGCCGGGACGTCCAGGACCTTGGCGTCCTTCACGCGCTTCACGCCGGCCAGGTGCAGCAGGCTGTAGAGCAGCATGGACGCGTGGCCATTGGACAGGATGAAGCGGTCGCGGTCCGGCCAGTTCGGCGTGGCCGGGTCGTACCGCAGCTCCTGCTGCCACAGCTGGTAGGCCACGGGAGCCAGCGCCATGGGCGCGCCCGGGTGGCCGGAGTGGGCCTTCTCCACCGCGTCCATGGACAGCGTGCGGATGGTGTTGATTGCCTGGGTATCGATTTTCTCGGTCGTCATGCGGCCTCCCGCGCAGGACTGCGTCGCGGGCGCACCATGCCGTAACTGGAGCCGCCGCGCCGCACGAAACACGCCCATCCGTCGGCAGGCACACCGACGGCCGGGCGGCCTCGCACCTTTCCGGGAATCAACGCCGCGCCATCGCGCCCCGGGGCGTCTTCCCCCGGGTCAGGTGGTTCACCGCCTCACCCAGTCCCTCCACGGTGAGGGAGAACATGGGGAACACATTGGCGATGACCGCGATGCTGCCCGAGCGCCACGACCCGCGAGGCTCCGGGTTGAGCCACACGTTGCGCTCGAAATGCTGCGCCAGTTGCATCAGCCACGTGAGCCCTTCCAGGCCCTCCTGGCGGTACTGGCCATTGGCATCCGTGCGGATGCCCAGCTCATACGGGGCCATGGACGCATCGCCCACCATCACCAGCTTGTGATGCCTTCCCACCTGCGCGGTGAGCTCCGGCACGGTGATGCCGCCCGTCAGCTGCGGCGTGGCGTACAGCTTCCCGTAGACGCAGTTGTGGAAGTAGTAGGTGCGCAGTTCCTTGAAGTGCGTGGCCTGGCTGGCGACGCTGAACAGCCGGCTTACCAGGTGCGCGTACGGGTCCATGGACCCGCCCACGTCCATGCACAGCACCACGCGCGTGTTGGGCCGTCGCGGCGGACGCGTCACCACCTCCAGCTCGCCCGCGTTCTTCGCGGTGGCGGCGATGCTCTCGTCCACGTCCAGCTCCTCCGCCACGCCCTCGCGCGCGAAGGCCCGCAGCTTGCGCAGCGCCACCGCCAGCTGCCGGGTGTCCAGCACCAGGTCGTCGCGGTAGCCCGCGTACTTGCGAGCTCCGGCCTGCCACAGCGCCTGGCCCTGACGTCCGCCCGTGCCGCCAATGCGCACGCCCTGCCGGGCCGCGCCGTTGTTGCCAAAGGCAGACGCGCCGCCCGTGCCCACCCAGCGCGTGCCGCCGTCGTGGCGCTCGGTCTGCTCCTTCAGGCGCTGCTCCAGCTGCCGCCGCAGCTCTTCGGGGTCCCACTGTTCCAGGAGCGCCAGCTCCTCCGGGCTCAGGTCGGTGCGCTCCTTGGCCTCCTCCAGCCAGGACAACAGCTCCTCGGTGAGCTTCAGCGCGTCGGAGGCGACGCCCTGGAAGTGTGAGAGGAACGCCTGGTCAAAGGCATCCAGCTGCGTCTCCGAGTGCACCAGGAGCGCGCGAGCCACGTGATAGAACCCATCCAGGCTGCTGTCATGCAGCCCGGCCTTCAGCGCCCCGGCCAGGGCGAGCGCCTCCTGCGCGCCCACCTTCACCCCGCGCTTTCGCAGCTCGTAGAAGAACGGCAGGAACATGGCGTGGCCCCGTGTTCCTTTAAGCGCGCGTCCGCCGGCCGCGTCCGAAGGCTTCCGCCACCGCCACCAGGTCCTGCTCCTTCTTGAGCAGCGCGCCCAGGAACGGCAGCTGCTCCTCCAGCTTCAACTCCACGACGCCGTTGGCCTTGAGCACCGAAATCCAGTCGATGAGCTCGCTCGTGGAGGGCCGCTTGCGCAGGCGCGTCATCGCGCGCAGCTCGTAGAAGACCTTGAGCGCCTGGTCCGCCAGCGCGGAGTCCAGCCCCGGGTGGTGCACATCCACGATGCGCTGCATGAGCTCGCGCTCCGGGAAGTCGATGAAGTGGAACACGCACCGGCGCAGGAACGCGTCAGGCAATTCCTTCTCGTTGTTGCTGGTGATGAGCACCACGGGGCGGTGCTTCGCCACGACCTCGTCGTTGGTCTCGGAGATGCGGAAGCGCATCCGGTCCAGCTCATGGAGCAGGTCGTTGGGGAACTCCAGGTCCGCCTTGTCCACTTCGTCGATGAGCAGCACCACGCGCTCCGGAGAGGCGAACGCCTCGCCCAGCGGGCCCATGCGGATGTATCGCCGGATGTCTCGCACGTCCCCGTCTCCGAAGCGCGAGTCATACAGCCGCTGCACGGTGTCGTAGACATACAAGCCGTCCTGCGCGCGCGTGGTGCTCTTCACGTGCCAGGTGAGCAGCTTCAATCCCAGTCCCTGGGCAATCGCTTCCGCCAGCAGCGTCTTGCCCGTGCCGGGCTCGCCCTTGACCAGCAGGGGGCGCTGGAGCGTGAGGGCGCAATTGACGGCCGCCTGCAGGCCCTCGCTCGTGAGGTAGGAGTCGGTGCCGCGGAAGCGAACAGGAGTGGGAACCGGAGTCATGGATGGTTCCTTTAACACCCTGGGGAATGTTTCCATCCCTCCCCAGGCGGTTGGGTGTATATCCTGCCCCACATGGCCCCACTTTCCCTTGAAACCGAACTTCGCGACATGGTCCGCCGCGAGTTGCAACTGCAACTGGCTCCCGTTCAGAAGGCCGTGGCCCGTATGGCCAAGGGGCTGGATGCGTTGGATGCGCTGCGCGCGGTGACCGACCGCCTGGCGCCGCTGTCCAGCCGCCTGGGAGCCGTGGCGGGCGTGCGCACGCCCACGCTGGCTCCGGAGCCGGTTGCTCGCCGCCGTCCGGGCCGTCCGCCCAAGGCCGCGCCCGCCGCGAAGGCCGCGCCCGCCGCGAAGGCCGCGCCCGTGAAGGCCGCGCCCGCCGCGAAGACGCCTGCCGCGAAGGCCGCGCCCGTGAAGGCGCCCGCCGCCAGGTCCCCGGGCCGCCCGCCGAAGGCCGCCGCCGCGGAAGGCAACGAGGCCTGCGCCGTCATCGGTTGCAAGCGCCAGAGCCGCTCCAAGGGCTATTGCTCGGCGCACTACCAGAAGCTGCGCCTGCTCATCCGCACGGGCCGCCGCCCGGACGCGTGGGTGGATGGCGCGAAGTCGCAGTCGGTCCCGGACGTCACGCTGCCGCGGGGTCGCGCGGGCAGCCAAGCGCTGAAGGAAGCGGCGAAGCCGGCCGCGCCCGCGGCGCCGCCCAAGCCCAAGGCGTGGGTGCGCAAGAAGGGCTCCAGCGGCGGCATGGTGTCGCTGACCTGACGGAGGACGTCGTCCGTGCGCCTCCCCGCGTGGCGGGTCGCCCCGAGCGGCCCGCCGTGCGTGCCTCAACCCCGACACGGGTTGCTTCCTTCGATTGACATGCGGGCCCTGGCGGTGTGAATCCCGGCCCCATGAGCGAGCAATATCCAGTCACCGTCGCGGTCCGCCGTCCCGACGGTTCGGTGGAGCAGGTCCGGGTGGGCACGGCGTACAAGAACGGCGAAGGCTTCACGCTGCAGCTGGGCGAGCTGTCCATGAGCGCCACGCCCGTCGCGGCGTCGGCCCCGGCGTATCGCCGTCCTGCGTCCTCGGGCGCCCCGTCCGGTGGTGGTGGCGGCGGCGGTGGCGACGGCACGCTCCTGCCCAACTACGGCCGCAGCAAGGGCGCCCCCGTCTATGGCGCCAGCCTCCAGGACCTGGAGTTCTACGCCAACGGCGCGCGCCGCTCCCTGTCGGACCCCAGCAAGTCGCGCTGGCACGACAAGGAGCGCCAGCTCCTGGCCGCTATCGAGACGGAGATCGCCCGGCAGCGCGGTGAAGGCGGCGGCGGTGGCGAGGCCCCCTCGCGAGGTGGCGGTGGAGGCCGTGGCGGTGGCTACGGCTACGGCAACCCGCCGGACGACGGCGACATCCCGCCCCCCGGCGACGACGACAACATCCCCTTCTGAAGAAGCCGCCGACCCCCGCGACCCCAAATAAGAGGTCGCGGGGAGATCCAATCGGTCCGGGCCCGCGCAATAAGAAGAGGAGCCCGGCGATGTGGCCGCCTGCCGACTCGGGGGTCATTGATATCGCCGGCCCAATGGTAGATACGGTCTGTGCATTGGATGTCACCTGAAGTGAATTGACACGTCGCGTGTGATTCATTCCACGTCGATGACTTCACTTCTGAAGCATTTCGCATCCTGAGGATTTCACAGGCCTCCGGGGTAGTTCTGTCCTGGCCTGTACTTCATGAATGACGCGTCCAGAATCCGGAACTCCGTCTTTCCAAGGGCTTAGGAAGTGGCCTGGAACGTGCTCTATGCACACAGGCCAGGGAATCCATCCCGTCCGGCAAGGCTGTGAAATCGCGAGGCCATGGAAATGACCGAACGGGTGTGTGTGGTGGGTGCGGGTTCGTTCGTCCCAGCACGGACCATCTCCAACGAGCGGATCGCCAAGGCGATCCCCGGCTGGTCGGCCGCCCGCATCGAAGAGAAGATTGGCATCAAGGAGCGCCGCTTCCTCTGGGACTTCGACGACGAGACGGGCCGCGCCATCCCGCCGCCGGACGACGTACTGGGGCGCTTCTATCCCGCGACGAACACGGACATGTGCGAGGTGTCGCTGCGCCAGGCCCTCTCCCGCGGCGGCGTGGAGGCGAAGGAGCTGGACGCGCTCTTCGTGGTGACGTGCACCCCGGACGCGCCGCACTTCAACCACGACGCCATGGTGCTGCACGAGCGGCTGGGCCTGCGCGAGGACGCCTTCGCGCTGGTGGTGGACGACGGCTGCGGCGGCACGCCCTACGTGCTGGACTTGGTGCGCAAGATGATGGAAGGCGGCCGCTTCCGCACGGTGGCGGTGGTGGCCTCGGCGTTCACCTCGCCGCTGCTCAACCGTGAGGTCTACACGGACGAGCTGCCGCCCACGCCGGGCCGCCCCAAGGCGCTCAACGCCTACCTGTCCATGTATGTCTTCGGGGACGGCGCGGGCGCGGTGGTGCTGCGCAAGCAGGAGGGTGACGAGGACGGTCCGGGCATCCTCTCCTCGTTCTCCGGCAACGCGTACGCGGAGCTCGTGTCGCGCCGGGGCGGCGGCATGCTGAAGCTGCCCTACCAGCCCGGTCGCACGCGCCCGGCCGACATGGCCTTCGTGGTGGACGGCTTCAAGGTCGCGCGCAGCTACCCGGAGTACATGCAGAAGTGCCTGGACGCGGTGCTCACGCCCACGGTGCGTGAACAGGTGAAGCGCTACTACTTCCACCAGCCCAACAAGCGGGTGATGGACTCGTTCGTGGCCCGCGCGGGCCTGCCGAAGGAGGCCGTGGCCTGCAACGTGGATCGCATTGGCAATACGTCCGCGGCCGGAATGTTGATTCTCCTGGCGGACGACCTGGAGCAGGGTCGTGTTGCACTCGGCAGTGGGGACCTGGTGGTGGTGGCGGCTGTCGGTGCCAACGTCCATTATGGGGCCCAGCTCGTGCGGCTGTAGCGCGCACGGGTGTTCATCTCCTCCCCCCCGGAGATTTCCCCCTCTATGAGTGAGCAGCGCAAGGAAGTCGTGGCCTTGGAGCCGGTGATTGCCCAGGACCTTGAGAAGCGTCTGGCCCTGTCGACCCCCGACGACACGGCCCGAGGCATGTTCTTCAACGGAGCGCTGAACGCGGTGCGCATCCTGGGCGGCGACGCCGCGGTGGAGAAGTGCCTGGCGGTTGGGCCAGAGAAGAAGTTCGTGGACTTCTTCAACTACCCCGTGGCGGGCTTCCTGAAGCTGTCCTTCACGGGAGCGCAGCTGATGGGCCCGCAGCTGGGCGGCTTCGACGCGATGTTGCGCAAGATGGGCATGCAGGCCACCACGGACTTCCTGTCGTCGGCGGCGGGCAAGACGCTGCTCTTGCTCGCGGGTGACAGCCCCAAGCGGCTGGTGACGAACCTGCCCACGGGCTACCGCGCGGCGGTGAGCTACGGCGAGCGCAGCGTGGAGTGGACCAGCGACCGCTCGGGCAAGCTCATCATGAAGCGGGACTTCATGCCGCCCGCGTACCACGAAGGCGTGCTCCATGCGGTCATCGAGGCGCTCGGTGCCCGAGGCGTCCAGGTGAAGGGCCGGCAGACGGGCCCGGTGGACACGGAGTACGCGCTGTCCTGGCAGTGACCGCGGCACGACCCACGCAGTCCTCGCTGTCCTCGACGAAGGATGGGTTTGGACATGTCCCAGGAACAGGCAGGAGCGACGGTGCGGCTGCGGTCCGGCGCGGAGTGGGTGTATGCCTTTCGCTCGCAGGAGGACGCCGCGACGCCACCGGATGAAGCGGTGTGCGCCGCGGCGCCCTTCACGCCCACCGTGAAGCTGGGCGCGGGCCTCTACGTGCCCGCGGGCGACGGCAACTACGAAAGGGTGGGCTCGGCCACGGCCTGCTTCCGGCTGACGGACCGGGCCTTCACGCCGGGCACGCAGGTCCCGTTCTACGCGCGCTTCCTCCTGCCGGTGGGAGCCTTCACCGCGCAGGGCGAATGCGTGCTCGTGAGCAACGACCAGCCCCAGGCGGGCGTGGTGCTCGCGGGCGGCGCGCTCAAGCTGGTGGAGGTGCCGCCGGGCTTCGTGGGCGGCGTGATGACGAACCTGAGCGTGTTCAACCCGCTCAAGCTGCCCGGCTTCGCCACGGGCTCGTACTACACGCTCTACACCTTCCGGAAGGAAGACACGGGCACCTCTACGCCCTGAGCGCGGACGCTGCTCCCGGCACCCCAGGGTGAGCAGGAATGTCGGGGATGCCTGGGAGAATACGTCCCTGGGCATCCGACGCCATCACCAGGGGGACGCATGGAAAGCAGGTGGAATCCGCTCTACGAATCGCTCGGCTATCGGTCGCCCGCGAGCGGAAGGGTCGTGCCTGCGGAAGCACCGCTGCCGGAGGACACGGACCTGCCCCTCCTCGGCCCGGAGGAACTGGAGGCGCTCAAGTCCGCCTTCCTGCGAGAGCCGGAGGACGTGCTGCGCTGGATGGAGAGTGGCCTGGGCGCGAAGGTCACGGTGGGCGCGTTCGTGGAGGCGCTGCGAGAGCTCGAGCTGCTCTTCACGGACCCCAACCAACTCCAGGAGCAGCTGGACGCGACGGAGCGCCACGTCCGTCAGGGGACGGGAGGTCTGCCCGCGGACTTCACCTTCCCGCTGCGGACGGAGGAGATCCCCATCGACCCCACGCGCACGCGCTTCGAGCCGCAAGCGGACCTGCGAGGCTGGCTGTTGTTCAGTGGTCCGGTCTGGTTGGAGCAGGGCGCGGCGGCGCGGCAGGCCCCCTTCCGCTGGCACTTCGGAGCGAAGAGCCGCTTCGTCTATCCGCTGAGAGAGCCGGTGCCCGGCCATCCGGTGGAGGTGGCGCTCTTCGGGGACTTCGGCACGGGCGAATACGCCTCCCGGTACATCGCCCGGCAGCTGGTGATGCGAGGCGAGCGCCTGGACTGCGCGGTGCACCTGGGCGGCGTCTTCTATTCGGGCCGCCAGGGCGAATTCGACGCGCACATGGCGGAGCCGCTGGAGCCGCTGCTCGGGACGACGGCGCTGCTGACGCTGAACGCACCGCCTGAGATGCGCTCGGGCGCGGGCGCCTACTTCCGCTACCTGGACGAGCGCCGGGGCGCGAGCTCCCGTCACCCGCAGGAGGGCAGCTACTTCTGCCTCGCCGCGGAGCGCTTCCAGCTCATCGGCCTGGACACCGCGTGGTTCGAAGCGGGCCGCCACCGCGAGCCCGCGCTGCTGCAATGGCTGGAGCAGCGCCTGTCGGAGGGACGCCGGCGCGGAGCGATGAACATCCTGGTGAGCCACGCCGCGCCCTATGGCCCGGACGCGGAGCGGCTCGCCCCCCTGGTGACGGAGGACCTGCGCACCCTCGTCGTGGAGCGCGAGTGGGTGGACCTCTGGTGCTGGGGAGGCGCCCAGGCCGGAGCGCTCTACGACCGTGCCCCGGGCCTGCCCTTCCTCGGCGCCAGCCTGGGCCACGGAGGCTTTCCCTCCGAGCGCAGGGATGCACCGGAGTACCCGGTGGCACCGGTCCGCTTCTTCGAATCCCGGCCGCGCTTCCCGGAATGGACGGGCGTGCGCCAGGACCGGGGCAACCACGGTCACGCGACGCTGTGGCTGCACGCGGATGGCCAGGCGTCGCTGCGCTACACGGACTGGATGGGCCAGGTGCGCTGCGAGGCGACCCTCTCACGCCGGGACCCCAGGGAGCCCGTGACGCTGAAGACGCTCGACGTGAGGGAGTGAGTCACTGTCCCTCAGGTTCCGGCGATGCCGCGCTCCTTCATGTACTTGCGCAGCCCCGCGGCGCCCTGGGCGCGCACCTTGTTGTGCAAGAGCGGCGTCCACCCGAGCGCCCATCCCACCGGCCCCAGCGCCTGCCGCGACCAGGTCCAGAAGGGGAACCGGTCGGTGTGGCGGACAATCTTCCCGTCCTTGAACTCGAAGGTCGCGTCGATGCGGTTGAGCACCTTCCGGCCCGTCTGGCTGAAGGTGTAGCGCGCATCCCAGTGGGCGCTACCGGTGCGGTCATCGGCCTGGACCTGACTGAAGTCGAGCTCCAGGTCCTTGCCGCGCTCCAGCAGCATGCGCCACATGGAGGTGACCCCCGCGTAGCGCAGGCCCTGGAACACGGCGTCGTTGAACTCCACGTCCGGGTGGTAGCAGGCGGCCATGCCGTCCGCGTCGCGCCGCTGGAAGGCCGAATAGAAGTCAGTGATGAGCTGGGAGTGCGGGTGCATGCCGCCGGTCTAGCGGAACTGCCGAGCAATGGAAGGGGCCGCATGGCAGAGTCCGAGGCATGGCTCGCGACATCGTCATCTGGCCCCACAAGGTTCTCACCACCGCTACCCAGCCCGTGACCGACTTCGGACCGGCGCTCGAAACGCTCCTCCAGGAGATGTCGGAGGCCATGGCGGAAGCCAAGGGCATCGGCATCGCGGCCAACCAGGTGGGAATCCCCCTGCGAGTGGCCATCGTCGGCCGCGAGGACGGCACCCAGTTCGAAATCGTGAACCCCCAGATGCTCTCGAAGGAGGGGAGCGTGAAGCTGGAGGAGGGCTGCCTCTCCGTGCCGGACGTCTGGGAGAAGTGCCCCCGCGTCGAGCGCGTGAAGGTCCGCTACCAGGACAAGACGGCCCAGTGGCACGAGCTGGAGGCGGACGGCCGGCTCGCGCACGTGCTCCAGCACGAAATCGACCACCTGGACGGCCACGTCTTCGTGGACCACCTCTCCAGCCTGAAGCGCACCCTCATCCTGGACCGCATGAAGAAGCTGCAGAAGTCGCTCGCGCGCCGGAAGGAAGCGCCCTCGGAAGGCAAGGGGACGAAGCGCTCCTGACGCATGGAACCGCACCCTGTCCCCCGCAAGGTCCAGGCCTTCCGTGAGGAGTACCGGGCCCAGGCCATCGGGCCCGGCTACCGGGGGCAGGTCCACTTCGCCTTCACCAGCCTCGTCTGCCTGGGAGGAATCGCCCTGGCGCTGAGCCAGGTGGAGGCCCCCCGCGTCTGGGAGCTGCTCGGAGTCCCCGCGGTCATCGTGCTCGCGAACACGGTCGAGTTCCTCGGACACCGGGGACCCATGCACCACCGCACCCGGGGCCTGGGCCTGATGTTCGAGCGGCACACCATCCAGCACCACCGCTTCTTCACCCACGAGGCGATGGCGTACGAGTCCCCCAGGGACTTCAAGATGGTGCTCTTCCCGCCGGTGCTGCTCCTCTTCTTCCTGGGAGCCATCGCCGCCCCGCTCGGCGCACTCTGCTTCCTGCTGATTTCGCCCAACGCGGGCTGGCTCTTCGTCGCCACGGCGCTCGGCTACTACCTGGCGTACGAATGGGTGCACTTCACCACGCACCTGCCGAGCAACCACTGGAGCGCCCGGCTGCCCGGCATCTCCTTCCTTCGGCGGCACCACCAGGTGCACCACGATCCCAGCCGAATGGGCCGGCACAACTTCAACATCACCTTCCCTCTGGCGGACGGGCTCTTCGGGACGCGATGGCGCGCCCCATTGGACGAGGAGCAGACGGCGCGCCGAGGGAAGTGACGGGGAAAGAAGAAAGCCGGAGCCGGGGGTTCACACCTTGGAACGGCGTGCCCATATCCCGGGCGGCTGAGGACGAATGATCAGGCCCGGATCAATCAGGGTTTGACGTCGCCGAACCGAAGCGTTAGAGACTGGACCTCCGCGCAACGAACCGCCGGCCCCCGGGCCTCGGAAAGTCAGCGCGGGGGGAAGAAAAGGATCGACGAAGGTTGTTGATCCCGAACGCGGCAAAGAGGTAGAAGCCGCGCCCCGCCCGAACCGGACCGAAGGCAGCAGGTCGGAACGCAGAGGGTGGACAGCAGCAAACGGTCGCCACCAAAATGGTTGATCGCGGATGCGGTGGTGGTACAAGCCGCGCCCCTCGCTTCGAAGCCCGCGCACTGGCGCGGAAGGCACTTCGTGGAGAGAGCAGCACCGACAAGGAAATAGGGCAGTCAACGAGCGAGTTGACAGCGAACGCGGCGAAGAGATAGAAGCCGCGCCCCACCGAGGA
>NZ_RAVY01000228.1:0-14297 GCF_003611625.1 Corallococcus sp. CA054B | reverse complement strand
CCCCAGAGCCATCCCCGCCCACTCCACGGCCGCCAGGCGCAGCAGTCCGGAGGGCGTGGCGGGAACGAGCAGCTCGCGAGGCACCGCCGCGCGGCGAGGCAGGGAAGAGGACATCGGGTGCCAGGACTCCACGCATGGGCGCCGGACGCAAGCCCCGTGCGGATTGGACACCCGGAGACGGGCACGGCACGCTCCGCGCGTGCACCGGGACGGTCAATCATGAGTGTGGATGTGCCGACGCAGCCGGCCCTCGCGGGCACGCGCATGGAGTGGGGCGGTTGGGTCTTCCCCCGCTGGAACGACCCGAGGCTGCCCTTCGCGGCGCTGCTCACGCTCTACGGCGTGCTGGGCTTCACCTTCTTCGGCTTCAACCGCAGCCCCGGGCAGATGGCCTTCCTGGTCGTCTCCGGCACGCTGCTGGACGCGGTCCTGGGCTGGGTGCTCAAGCGGCGCAAGGAGCTGCCGCTCTCGGCGTACATCTCGTGCTGCTCGCTGGCGCTGCTCCTGAACTACTCGCACGCGAGCACGCTGCTCTGGCTGCCGGTGTGGCTGGCCATCGGTTCCAAGTACGTGCTGACCTTCCAGGGGCGGCACGTCTTCAACCCGTCGATGTTCGCGGTGGCCGTGTCGCTGCTCACGACGCGCGAGCTCATCACCGCCGCGCCCGCCTACCAGTGGGCCAACGGCGAGGTCGCGCTGTCGGCCTTCATCGTGATGGCGGCGATGGTGCTGTTCTTCTTCCGCGTGGGCCGCGGCTGGCTGGTGATCAGCTTCCTGACCTTCTACGCGCTCCAGACGGCGCTGCGAGCGTTCATCCTCCGCCACCACCTGCCGCCAGAGGTGCTGTTCCTGGGCACGCTGGGCGCGCCGTCGTTCTTCATCTTCGTCTTCTACATGCTCACCGACCCGGCGACGTCACCGGGAACGCCGAAGGCCCAGGTGCTGGTCGCGCTGGCCATCACCTGCGTGGACCTGGTGCTGCACCTGAAGGAGAGCGTCTACACGTTCTTCTACGCGGCGCTCACCGTGGCCAGCTGCCGCTTCGTGTTCATGCACGCGCGCGAGCTGTGGCGCACCCGGGGCGCGTCGCTGCGCCGGCTCCTGGCTCCGGACATGCTCAAGCGCGCGGGCGTGGTGGGAGGGCTGGGGGCGGTGCTGGCCACGGGCTACTCGGTGTCGGCGGCGCAGGGGGAGCGTCAGGCGCCGCTCGCGTTCCACCTGGATGCGCAGGACGTCACGCAGGCGGGCCTGTCCTCCCAGATGGGGCACACGCTGGAGGAGCTGGATCCGCGCGTGGCCCACGTCGCCAAGTGGCTGGTTGCCGTAGGCGACGCGGTGGCCACCGGCGACTTCGACGGGGACGGCAAGCTGGACCTGTTCCTCACGCACCCGCTGGGCACGCCGGAGCACCACGCGGGCCTGTATCGCAACCTGGGCGGACTGCGCTTCGAACGCGTCCCCGTACCCGCGCTGGAGCGCTTCGCCACCCGCTACAAGGAGGAGGGCCTGGCGGGCGGTGGGACGTTCGTGGATTGGGATGGGGACGGGGACCTGGACCTCGCGGTGGCGGTGGCCTTCGGGCCGGTGCGCCTGCTGCGCAACACGCTGCGCGAGACGGGCACTGCGGGCTTCGAGGACGTGACGGAGTCCGCGGGCGTGACGGACCACGCGGTGAGCCTGGGGCTCACGTTCCTGGACTACGACCGCGACGGGCACCTGGACCTGATGGTGCTCAACGTGATGACGACGCACCTGCCGGACTACCCGGAGCCCGCGCCGCCGCTCAACCTGTTCAAGCTGCCGGAGCCTGCGTACGCGGGTGACCGCCGCATGCTGCGCTTCATGCACGACGGCTGGCACAACGCGAACAACGGCGGGCGCAACGCGCTCTACCGGGGTCGTGGGGACGGCACGTTCGAGAAGCAGGACGTGGAGGCGCTGGGCCTGAAGGAGACGCACTGGTCGCTCGCGGTGAGCACGGTGGACTTGAACCGGGACGGGTGGACGGACCTCTATGTGGCCAACGACTTCGGGCCGGACGACGTCTATCTGAACGAGGGTGGTCGGCACTTCCGCCACATCGTGGGCAACCGCTTCGGGGAGATTGGCCGGGACACGTACAAGGGCATGAACGCGAGCGTGGCGGACTTCGACCGCAACGGCTGGTTGGACGTGTACGTGTCCAACGTGCACCACTCGCTCCAGGCGGAGGGCAGCCTGCTGTGGATGGTGGGGCCGGGCGAGGACGCCTTCGTTCCTCGCTTCCAGGACGAGGCCACCTTCCGGGGCGCGCTGAACGAGCGCCGCTTCGGCTGGGGCGCGGCGGCGGGGGACCTGGATGACGACGGATGGCCGGACCTGGTGCAGGCCAACGGCATGGTGGACGCGCGCCTGGACGCGGAGAAGTGGCGCATCCCGGCGGGGCGGCGCAACGACTACTGGTACGTGAACCACAAGTTGATGCAGTCCGGCCCGGAGGTGCACACGTACGCGGACAAGTGGGGCGACATCCGGGGCCGCGTGCTCTATCCGAACGAGGCGCGCCGCGTGTACCTCAACCTGGGCGATGCCCGGCCGGGGCACTTCGTGGACGTGGCGAAGGAGGTGGGCATCGAGGCGCCGGACAACTCGCGAGGCGTGTTGATGGCGGACCTGGACGACGATGGCGACCTGGACGTGCTCATCACCAACCAGCACGCGCCGGTGTCGCTGTACCGCAACACACTGCGAGCCAGCGCCACGGACGCGAAGCCGGACGCGCACTTCGTGGGCCTGTCGCTGGTGGGGGACGGCCAGCGGACGCACCGGAGCGCGGTGGGCACTCGCGTGGTGGTGTCCTACGAGGAGAACGGCAAGCGCGTGGAGCAGGTGCGCGAGGTGGGGCTGATGGGCGGGTTCTCCGCTTCGGCGGATCCCCGGCTGCACTTTGGACTGGGCCGTCACGCGGGGCCGGTGAAGGCGGTCATCCACTGGTATGGCGCCCCGCCGCAGGAGGTGACGTTGGAGGCGGACCGCTACCAGGAGGTGCGCCAGCCTCCCGCGCCCACGGCGCTGCGGGGAGGGCCCTGAAGCGATGCTCTCCGCGATGAAGGGCACCACGGTGCGGCGGGAGGACCTGGACGCCGGCACCCGGGCGCGGATGTTGGCGCTGATGCAGTGCTGCTACGTGGGCGTGAGCGCCGAGCGCTTCCACGCGGACCTGGACGCGAAGCAGTGGGTGTTCCTGCTGCACGCCCGGCGCACGCGGGAGCTGGTGGGCTTCAGCACGGTGCGGGTGGCGGAGGAGGGCGGGGTGGAGGTGTTGTACTCGGGCGACACGGTCATCCATCCGGACTGGTGGGGTCACAAGACGTTGCAGGTGGTGTTCGGAAGGTTGTTGCTCGCGCGCAAGCTGCGCCGGCCGTGGAGGCCGCTGTACTGGCTGCTCTTGTCGGGCGGATACAAGACGTACCTCCTCGCGGTGAACTACTTCCCGCGCACGCATCCGCGCCGGGACTGGGCGCCGCCGGAAGGACGCTCGGAGTTCCTGCACGGGCTGGCGGCGCGGTGGTTCGGCGCGCAGTACGACGCGGCGAAGGGCACGCTGCGCTTCGACGGCGCGCACTATCGGGTGCGGGACGGCGTCTCGCCCATCGACCGCGACGCGGCGGCCCATCCGCACATCGCCTACTTCGCGGAGCGCAACCCCGGCCACGCCGAGGGCGAGGAGTTGGTGTGTCTGGTGGAGATCCGTGGCTGGGATCTGGCGAGGGCGCTGGCGCGAAGCGTCTGGGGCCAGCTGCGCCGCTGGGCTCGACGGGAGCGAGATGCCTCGCGGGTCCGCGTGGGGACGTGACGTGCTGACTTCCCGCACGATGCTGTCCGCCACGATGGCGGCACTGACGCCGTCCGCGCTGCGCTTCCGTCACGCGTTGCGAGAGCCGGAGGTCGCGCAGGCGGAATGCCTCATGCGCATCCTCCGCGCCGTGGAGGGAACGGCACAGGCGGAGCGGGTGCCGCACTTCGGCCGTATCCGCACCGCTCGGGAGTTCCAGGACGCGGTGCCCGTCACCACTCCGGACACGGTGGCGGAAGACGTCGAGCGCATCGCGCGAGGAGAATCGCGGGTCCTCACGCGCGAGCCCGTGCTGCGCTTCGAGCTGTCCGGTGGCTCATCAGGCGCGTCCAAGCGGGTGCCGGTGACACAGGGCCTGCTGCGCGAGTTCCAGCGCGCGCTCGCGCCCATGCTGCATGAGGTCTTCCTGCGCCGTCCCGCCGTGCGCGAGGGCCCCAGCTACTGGTCCATCTCCCCGCTGGGCCGCAGACAGCACCAGACCGCGGGCGGCATCCCGGTGGGCTCGGCGGAGGACAGCGCCTGGTTCCCGCGCCCGTTGCAGCCGCTGCTCTCACGCGTCTTCGCTGTGCCGGGCTCGGTGGGCAAGGCTCCGCACGTCGAACCGTGTCGCTACGTGACGCTGTGGTTCCTCGCGCGGTGTTCGAACCTGTCGCTGATCAGCGTCTGGAATCCCAGCTTCCTCACGCTGCTGATGGATGCACTGGAGCGGCACGGCGAACGGCTCGCGGAGGACCTGGAGCGCGGCACGCTGCGGCCTCCCGAACAGGACGCGGATGGCGCGCCCGTAAGCCGCGACCCTGCCTGGACGGCGCTCGTGCAGGGGCTCCAGGGCGTGCGTGACATTCCGAGGGCCCAGGTGCTGCGCGCCGCCCTGCGTGACGGACTGCCCTCCGCGCGCACGCTGTGGCCAGGGCTCGCTCTCCTGAGCATGTGGACGGACGCCCAGGCCGCGCACGCCGTGGCCAGCGCGTGCCGCCGCTTCCCGGGCATCGAGGTCCAAGGCAAGGGCCTGCTCGCCACGGAGGGTGTCCTCACGGTGCCCCTCTTCGAAGCACCCGCGCCGGTGCTCGCGGTCCGGAGCCACTTCATCGAGTTCATGGATCCGGAGCGCCCAGACGCACGCCCACTCCTGGCGCACGAGCTGACGGCGGGCCGCACCTATGCGGTACTCCTCTCCACGTCCGGAGGACTGCTGCGCTACCGACTGGGTGACCTCGTCCGTGTGCAGGGCTTCGTGCATGCGACGCCCTGCCTGCGGTTCCTCGGCCGAGCGGATGCCGTATCGGACCTCGTGGGCGAGAAGCTCTCCGCCGCGCGAGTGGGCACGGTGCTGGACGCCATGCTGGGCCCCACGCGTCCCGCCTTCGCCATGCTCGCGCCGGAGTGGGGGACTCCACCGGCCTACCGTCTGTTCCTTGAGACGGATGAAGCCGTCGACGTCATTGCCGCGAACGTGGAGCGCGCCCTGTGCGAAGGCCATCACTATCGCTACGCACGAGAGCTGGGACAGCTCGGTCCGGTGCGCGCGGTGCGAGTGACACAGGGGGCCCGGCGTTACGAGGCCCGATGCATCCAGCTCGGTCAGCGCGCGGGTGACATCAAGCCCGTGGACCTGCACCGCCAGGCCGGCTGGGCGGAGTGGTTCGGAAGAGGGACGTCATGACGATGCGCACGGTGGACCTGGACGCGGAGGCGGACCTCGCCCGCTGCGGCGCGCTGAAAGACTTCTGGTACGTGGCCTGCCTCTCCACGGAGCTGCCCGCGAACAAGCCCATCGCGCGCACCGTGTTCGGCACGGGGCTGGTCCTCTTCCGGGGACCCGACGGCGCACCCACCGCGCTGCGAGACCGCTGCCTCCACCGCAACGCGCGCCTGTCACAGGGGGACGTGTTCGACGGACGGCTCGGCTGTCCGTATCACGGCTGGGTCTACGACGCGTCCGGCGCGGTGGTGGAGATCCCCGCACTGGGCCCGCCCCAGCGCGGCGAGAAGCTGGACGCGCACGCCTGCGCGCACGAAGGACTCAAGCCCGCGCCCTGTGACGTGGGACGGCTCGCGCGTTTCCCCACGCGGGAGCAGGACGGGCTCGTCTACGTCTACCTGGGCAAGGACGTGACACAGGCCCGCGCGGAACCCTTCCGCGTCCCCTACTGGAACGAGCGCGGCTGGACCGTCTACTTCATGGTCACGCGCTTCGCGAACGGCGTGACGAACCTGGTGGAGAACTTCATGGACGTGCCGCACACGTCCTTCGTGCACCGGGGCTGGTTCCGCAATCCCACGCGCAAGCGCGTCCCCTCCACCGTGAAGCGTCACGCGGGCCGGGTGCGGATGACCTACCACCAGGAAGAGGACGCGCTCACCGGCCTGGGGCGGCTGTTCAACCCGCGCGGCCTGCCACTCGTGCACACGGATGAGTTCATCGTCCCCAATGTCACGCGCGTGGACTACCAGTGGGGTGACAGCGGCTTCGCCATCAATTCACAGTGCACGCCCATCGGGCCCACGGACACGTTGGTCTACACGGCCATCAGCTACCGGTTGCCGGTGGACATGCCGGGTGCGTGGGTGGGCCGGGCGCTGACGCCGCTGGTGCGCTGGTACACGCGACAGGTCATCCAGCAGGACGTCCGCATCATGGAGACGCAGCGGCAGGGACTGACGGACGGCCCTGGCGGCGGCGTGTACTCCAGCACGGAGGCGGACCTGCACCACGCGGACATCGAGGCGTACCGCCGCTGGCTTCGCGAGGGCGCGCACGGCCCCGGTCCCGAGGACGCGGAGCGCGACGTGGTGTTCTGGGTCTAGACCGTGCCGGGGGCTGGTGCTTCCTCGGTCCCCGAGGAGGGAAACATCGCCAGGTAGTACCCGGAGAAGAAGGTCGCCCCCAGGAAGAACCCGTGGAGCAGTTCCTGCGTCAGTGCGAAGGGCGGCGCGGGCAGGTGCTCATGCAGCCACATCAGCGTCGCGACGGCATTGGACGCATGGCACGCGGCCGCCACGCCCAGCGCGATGCAGAGGTGCCCGAACAGCACCCACGTGTTGGCGGCGGAGGTCACCCATGAGGCCAGGCCCCCCATCTTCGCGAGGATGCGCGGGTACGCGAACTTCCGGAAGAGCGCACCACAGGCCAGCCCCAGCAGCAGCGGGCCCGCGATCTCGATGATTGAATTGACTGCATCCATGGCCGCGACCCTGCCAGAGGGCGCACGGCCAGTGCAAATCCACTCACCCCATGCGACGCAGGCCCGGCAGGTCCTCCGGCCTGAGCACCCAGCGCGGCGGCTCCGGCGGCGACGTGCGCGTGCCCACCTGCGCCGCGGGGAAGCCCTCCACCAGCGCGTAGTCCGGGAACACCGCGCGCGCCTTCACCAGGCTTCCGGCGGCCACGTGGCAGCCTTTGCCCAGGTGACTGCCCTCGCAGAGGATGGCGCCGGGCTCCACCACCGTGCCCGCGCCCAGGTTGCATGCGTGCAGCACGCAGCCCGGGCCCACCACCACGCCCTCGTCCAGCACCAGCATGGTGTCCGGCTGGAGGTGCAGCACCGTGTTCTCCAGGATCTGCACCCGCGCGCCAATGCGCACCGGACCGTTCAGGTCGCCGGTGATCTTCACGCCCGCGCCGATGATGGCTCCCGCGCCGATGACCACGTCACCGGACACCTCCGCGGAGGAGAAGAGGGTGGCGGTGGGGTGGACGAAGGGGTGGCGGTCACGAAAGGCATACAGCTGTCCCATGGGGGCGTCCTCGGCGCGGTCGCGCGCGGAGAAAGGGGTCAAAGGGGCGGCGGGCAGCGACAGGTCACCGCCCCGGCGCTGTTGCAGGTGGGCCAGGTCCTCGGAGGAGAGCATCCGCAGGACCTGTCCCGGCCGGCCCAGCACCACGGATTGATCCGGCACCGTCATGCCCGGCGGCAGCAAGGTGCCCTCGCCCACCAGGCAGCGGTCTCCCAGCGTCACGCCGGGCATCAGGATGGCGCCGTCACCGATGTCGCAGAGCGACCCCACGCGCGCGCCCATCACCAGCGAGCGCGGACCGAGCACGGTCTTCTCGCCAATGGACGTGGGCCGCTCGGGCGTGCCCACCACCACCGCGTCCTCGCGCAGCGAGGAGAAGGCTCCCAACGTCACGGAGCCTCCCACCGAGCGCACGACGGCACCGCGGGAGATGACAGCCCCGGGACCCACTTGCGTGGTGCCCAGCAGTCGCGCGGACGAGGCCAGGGTGAAATGAGGACCTACCGCGGTGGGCAGGAGAGAAGCGGTCGCGGGTAAGGAACTCATCGGGATGCAGCAAGCTACTCCCGGCCCTCGCAGGGGCATCATGTCCAAAGGCACGACTCCGGCGTCCAGCAGCGGACGCTCGCTTGCTGAGCGGATGAGGGTGGGTGCGGCACCTTCAGAGGTCAGGAGTGGGGGACGGAGGGCGTAGGAAGCTGGCGTCGCTGGGCGCCACGTGTGGGCGTTTCGCGGTAGGAAGTCTCCTCGCTCTCGAAAGGCCTCACCCCGTGGAAGAGACACCGTTGGCGGACAGCCACGCCCAGGCGCCCGAGCCCGTGGCCAGCCGCGACGCCGTGAAGAAGGGGCTGTGGTCCCTCGTGAAGGAGGCCCTGCACGGTACGGAGCAGGACCTCACCCAGCTGCCGCTCGGGAGGGCCATCTTCTTCCTGGCCGTGCCCATGGTGCTGGAGATGTGCATGGAGTCGGTGTTCGCCGTGGTGGACGTCGCCTTTGTCGGCCGGTTGGGCGCGGAGGCGGTGGCCACGGTGGGGCTCACCGAGGGCATCCTCACCATCATCTACGCGGCCGGCATGGGCTTGAGCATCGGCGCCACGGCGATGGTGGCCCGGCGCATCGGGGAGAAGGACGCGGAGCGGGCGGCGCGCACGGCGGTGCAAGCCATTGGCCTGGGGGTCATCATCTCCACGGTGCTGGCCGTGGCGGGCATCATCTTCGCCCGGCCGATGATGGCGGCGCTCGGCGGCTCGCCGTGGGTGCTGGAGCACGGCGTGGGCTACACGCGCGTGATGATGGGCGGGGTGGTGAGCATCCTGCTGCTCTTCCTCATCAACGCCATCTTCCGGGGCGCGGGCGACGCGGCCATCGCGATGCGCGTGTTGATGCTGGCCAACGGGCTCAACATCGTGCTCGCGCCGTGTCTCATCTTCGGCTGGGGGCCGTTCCCGGAGATGGGCGTGGTGGGCGCGGCGTGGGCCACCACGCTGGGCCGGAGCGCGGGCGTCGTGTACCAGCTCTACCGGCTGATGCGGTCCAACGGCCGGCTCCAGGTGCGGCGCGAGCACGTGGCGCTGGAGCCCGCGACGATGCTCGCGATGCTGCGGCTGTCGGGCGCGGGCATGGTGCAGGCGCTGGTGACCACGTCCAGCTGGGTGGTGCTGGTGCGCATCGTGGCGTCGTTCGGCAGCACTGCGCTGGCGGGCTACACCATCGCCATCCGCATCGTGATGTTCGCGCTGATGCCCGCGTGGGGCCTGGGCAACGCGGCGGCCACGCTGCTGGGGCAGAGCATGGGCGCGGGGGACCCGGACCGGGGCGCGAAGGCGGTGTGGCTCGCGGGCAAGTACAACCTGATGGTGCTGGGCAGCATCGGCGTGGCGTTCTTCATCTTCGCGCATCCGTTGCTGGGGGTGTTCACGACGGACCCGGCGGTGGTGGACGCGGGGGCCACGGCGCTGCGCATCTTCTCCTTGAGCTTCCTGTCGTGTGCGTACGGCATGGTCATCACCTCCGCGTTCAACGGCGCGGGGGACACGCGCACACCCACGCTCATCGACCTGGGGTGTCTCTGGGTGCTGGAGCTGCCGCTGGCGTGGGTGCTGGCCCATCCGGTGGGGCTGGGCGCGGAGGGGGCGTACCTCGCGGTGCCGGTGGCCTTCGCGGCGATGTCCGTGCTGGGCATCGTGTTGTTCCGGCGCGGGCGCTGGAAGGCGCGCGTGGTGTGAGCGTCAGGGCAGGCAGATTTCGAAGCCGGTGCGTCCTCCGGGGAAGGTCCTCGGGGGGCGCGAGGCGGGCGTGACGGCGTAGAGGTGGAAGTCCAGGCGTCGCTGGATGAAGCCGCCGAAGGCGGGGGTCAGCGGGTCACCGGCGTCCTGCTGCACGGTGAAGAAGTGGAAGCCCCGGCCATGGAACGCGGCGTAGACGGCGTCCAGCAGCGCGCGCAGGACCGCGGGGTCCTCGGACGGGATGCTGGTGTTGCAGAGGTAGAAGTAGCGGAAGTCGCCGCCGGGCGCGGGCAGGCGGGGCGCGCCGGTGACGGTGGCGAGCGCGTTGATGCCCCGGCGGACCCACTTCATGCCGCCCCGGTACGCGAGCACGCGGTAGCGCTTCACGGCGTCGGGGTTCCACGCGGAGGTGCAGCCGACGAGCTGTCCGGTGGGGTCGAACGCGAGGAACGAATCCTCCACGCGGAGCCCCGGCCAGCGCGCGAGCCGGTGCTCCAGCTCACCGGTGTCGAAGCGGTAGCCGAAGGGGCGTTGACGGTGGTCGGCGTCCAGCAGCGCGGCCATGGCGGGCACGTCCGCGGCGGTGGCCCGGCGCACGGTGTAGCGGCTGGGGCGCGGCTTGCGGCGCAGGACGAACTGGAGCGAGACGGCGGAGAAGGCGCGCATCAGGTGGTAGTGCGGCTGCGCTTCCCGGGACGCGCCCCGGCGGACCAGGGACTGGAGCGCGGCGGCATTGGAGGCCATGACGGCGGTGAGGAACACGTCCACGCCGTGGCGGCGGGAGGTCTCCTCCAGGACGGGGCCATAGAACCGGGCCAGGCCCCGGGCGCGGCGCGCGGAGAAGCGGGTGCGAAGGTCGCCCAGGTAGCCCACGCGGCACGGTCTGCCTTCCAGCCAGCCGTCACGGACATGGATGGCGCCCATGCCGTCCAGGCGGGAGGTTTCGCCGTGGGCCCAGACCTCCGCTTCACCGCGCTGCATGGTGAAGAGGCCGAAGTAGTCCGGCGACCGCTGCGTGCTGAGCACCAGGTCCCCGGTCATGGGCACGTCGCCGAACAGGTCCAGCAGCGCGGCGTTGTCGTCCCGGGTGGCTCGGCGGAGGGGGCTCATGAGGCGGGATGCTTGAGTGCTTCGACCAGGGCCGTGCAGGAGCGGAGATTTTCGACAGACTCGTAGAAGGAGCGCCCGGCGCAGTACACCTCTTCCGCCGGGAAAGAGTTGGCGAGCGCTTCGTTATGGTGATCCGCCACGCACTTCTTCATCACGACCTTGGGCTGGTGAACTTCATCAAGGCGAGCCCGGTCCTCAGACCATTCCACGATGAGTTGTGCGTGGTCGTTAGAATCGTGCTCGCTCTGGCAAAGAGGGCGCAGCTCATTCGTGGCCTGATAGAGCCAGGACTCCATGCTGTAGCAGGGAGACAAGACAAGGAGGCGGCATAACGCGGTATCCGCCTGCTCTGCTGTCAGTGGAGGGCGCGCACGTGGATTGATGGACGACGCTCCTTCTCCCAGAAGGCGGCGACGCACTCGGTCGCGAAGGTGGGTTTCGAATTTTCTCCGGTTACTCTTGGGGTCTGTATCGCGCTTGCTCCACACCAAGTCAGTATCGAAGTGGAAAACGACGAACCCAGCGGGTTCGAGCAGGCGCGCTGCGATGGCCTCAATCAGGCGAATCGTGTCCACTGTAGGCGGATCTTCCTTCCAGCTGTTGCCGCGCAATCCGAGGCGTGCACGGTCGTTCTCTGGCAGTGGTTCGATCTTGATGCGAGCTGGATTCAAATCGACGCCTTCCACAACGATCTTGAGCGCTTTTTTCAAGACTTTCTGAAGCGTGGGATGCCCCTGACTACCTGAGTCCTCGGTCAGGGCGAGGATGCGAGCACGGGCTGCCATGACGTGTCACCAGAGGCCCTTGGTGAGCAGGATGTCCGAGACGCGTTGGATCCCGGTCTGGTAGGCGAGGAAGAAGGATTCGGCTTCGTCCTCGGTGAGATTACGCCAGATGAGTTGCGCATCTGCGGCAGTGCCAGCACGCTCGCAAATGATGAATGTATGACGCACCTCTTCAGCGCTATCGAAACGCAAGAAGTCTAGCAGTAAGGGGTTTTGACTCGTCAGGAACGCCTGTCGATCTCCGATTTCATCGATACAAGCGGCGATCCACTCGTGATGGAGACCGTTGACCAGTTCGTCCGCGATTATTATATCTGGCGACGAATCGGAGTATGCGAAAAACGAGAGTAGTCGCTTTTGTCCGTAGCTAAGCAGGTCGTGAGATATTTCCTCTGATGCGCGTTTAAAAAAGAAACGCAGATTGCTTAGTCGAACAGTTTGTTGGTTTGGGGTTTGGCTTGGCCGCTCAATGTCAAACCTTGCGCTTGCGGACTCGTAGCCGAGAACACGGGCTGTGCGCGCGAGGAATGCTGGTGAGAATGTTGCGGTTGTTCCTTCGGGAACTGGTTTCGATGTGAGTGCTTGCAGTGATCGAGGCAGCCACTGACCAGTCCAGGTACTGCCTTGGTCTCTGATTTGGATTTCAATCTCTAGTATGGAGTTGAAGAGTTCAAGACTTTCATCCATTCTTCCTGGTGGTTTGATTTGCGATGAGATTACTGAGGTGCCTAGATCCTGAGCTGCCTCGTCATCGCCATCGCGCCAGAGAGCTAGAGCGACTGAGAGGATAGGTGATGCTTGAAATTGTTTGATGCTGTGGCGGTGCTGATCGCCATAGGTGAGGCTGACTTCGTTCGGAAGAACTTCGGCCTTTAGCACAATTGTGCCGTTTTTCTCGAAGATGATGTTGTCTGTTTGTTGAAAGCTAGGAAATCCTTCTTTGGCGGTTCGGATAGGACTGAGGCTTGGTGGTGGTTCTTCAATACGTGTTCTTGTTGTCTCTTGTGCGATGTTCAAGGGACCGCTGGCTGTTGCGTGGCTTACTTCGAATGGCTCATCAGTAAGAGCTTCGTCTTGTTTCCCCGCGATGGTGGATAGCAGACGAAGAAGAGTTGTCTTGCCGGCAGCATTTTTGCCGAGAAGTACGTTGATGCCTGGGCGGAACTCCAGCGTCGTCGGCGCGACGTTCCGAAACTTGTTGATGGTGAGCCGCGTCAGCTTGTTCATCGTCGGTCCGCTCTAGGGCGCCGGAGGGGGCGCTGCATGGTCGAACGACCGCACCACACGCCCCCCAAAGGGTCAAGAACACCTCCACCCGCACTTCCGCCCCCGCCTCCCGTGCGCCACATTGCGGGTCTTCACTCGCCGCACGGGGAGGACGTCATGGGGCTGTTGGGGTGGATCATCTTCGGCTTCTTCGCGGGGCTCATCGCCCGGGCCGTGCTGCCGGGGAACCAGCGCCTGGGGTGCATTGGGACGACAGTCCTGGGCGTCGCCGGGGCCTTCGTGGGCGGCTTCCTCACGTCCGTCTGGCGAGGGACGGACTGGCGTGACCCGGAGCCCACCGGCTTCCTGGGCGCCATCCTGGGCGCCATCGTCCTGCTCCTGGTCTCCCAGGCCGCCTTCGGCGGTCGCTCCCGGTAGGGCTTCCAACCATCCCCGCCGGGAATCCGGGGCCCTCCCGCCGGTTGGGGGGCCGGCGGCCGGTTGTCCTACCTGCGTGGACCCCCATCCGGGGAAAGCACGGTTCCCAAGAGGATGCCGGGCACTTTCTGTAGTAGACCGCGCCCCCAGGCATGCAGCGGGGGGCGGTCGGCCGCCGCTGAGCCAAAGGAAAGGCGACGACATCATGATGAAGAAGACGATCCTGATCGCGGCGATGCTGAGCCTGACGGCCTGCCAGGGCCAGGGCGCGAAGCCGGGCGAGACCTCCGCCACCGGCACCTCCACGGGGGCGGCCACCGCCGGTGCTCCGCAGACCGAGGAGCAGAAGACGCTGTACGCGCTGGGCCTGTCCATCGGCCGCAGCATCAGCGTGTTCGACATGACCCCGCAGGAGCTGGAGTTCGTGAAGGCCGGCCTCACGGCCCAGGTCACCGGTCAGAAGACCGACGTGGACCTGGAGACCTACGGTCCCAAGCTCCAGGACCTCGCGCGCGAGCGTTCGCTGCGCAAGGCCAACGCGGAGAAGGAGAAGTCCGCGAAGTTCCTGGAGGAGAAGGCCAAGGAGCCCGGCGCGGTGAAGACCGAGTCCGGCCTCATCTACAAGGAGCTCCAGGCGGGCACGGGCGCCCAGCCCCAGGCCTCCGACATCGTGAAGGTGCACTACAAGGGCACCCTCTCCGACGGCAAGGAGTTCGACTCCTCCTACAAGCGCGGTGAGCCCACGCAGTTCCCGCTCCAGGGCGTCATCAAGTGCTGGACCGAGGGACTCCAGAAGATGAAGGTCGGCGGCAAGGCGCAGCTCGTGTGCCCCTCCGACATCGCCTACGGCGACCGCGGCGCGCCCCCGAACATCCCCGGCGGCGCCGCCCTGGTGTTCGAGGTGGAGCTCCTGGAGATCGTGAAGGCCCCCGAGGCCCCTCCGGGCATGCCCGGCATGGG
>NZ_RAVY01000227.1:0-14371 GCF_003611625.1 Corallococcus sp. CA054B | reverse complement strand
GGCGTGGGAGGCGGGCATGGGGATGGTCAGCAGTCGTGCGTGGCTTTCAGCGTTGGCGTTGGTGGTGGGCGCGGCCCCGGCGTTCGCGCAGGGTGAGCCCGCCCAGATGGATCCAATGACGGTGCGCCGGCTGGTGGGCCTCAACTCCACGCCCCAGCTGATCCCGGACTTCAATCGCCCCGGCACGCAGGCCACGGCCGAACTGAACGGGCGCCTCTACTTCCTCGACGCTCCGGGCGACGGCAGCGGCGTGCCCTTCCTCCAGAACCTGTGGGTCACCGACGGAACGCCCGCGGGCACCCGCTCCGTGCAGGAGGAGCTGCTGCCCTCCGGCGCGCACATCGCTCCGGGCTCGCTGCGCGCCACGGCCCACCGCCTGTTCTTCCTCACGAGGACGCCGGACACCGGGCTCGAGCTGTGGACGAGCGATGGCACGCGCGAGGGAACGCACATGACGCGGGAGCTGCGCCCCGGCCAGACCCACGGCATCGCCCACGAGGAGCGCATCATCCCCTTTGGAGACGGCGTGCTCTTCGCCGCGTTGGGCGACGGCGGGTTGCCAGGAGAGCTCTGGAAGTCGGACGGCACCGAAGCGGGCACCGTGCCGCTCAAGGTCCTCGCCGCGGACTCCGGCAACGTGGCGTCCAGCGGCTTCGTGCGCGTGGGCGACACCGTCTTCTTCTCCGCGCGTGGCCCCGAGGGCGATGAGCTGTGGCGCACCGACGGCACCGAGGCGGGCACCGTGCTCGTGCGCGACATCCACGCCGGCGTCGGCGATTCGCTTCCGCGGCACCTCACCGCCGTGGGCACCACGCTCTACTTCACCGCGGAGGACCCGCAGCACGGCCGCGCGCTGTGGAAGTCGGACGGCACCTCGGAGGGGACCGTCCTCGTCCACGGCTTCAAGGGCACGACCGCGGCCCAGCCCAACATCCACCACCTCACCGCGCTGGGCGACCTGCTGCTGTTCCTCGTGACGGACACGCCCGGGGGCATCGAGCTGTGGCGCACGGATGGCACCGAGGCGGGCACCCTGCCGGTGAAGACGCTGCCGCGGGTGATGCTCGAAGGGCCTCCGGGCGTGACGCTCGTCCCGGTGGGCAGCCGTGTCTTCCTGGTGAGCCAGGGTGGCGCCTCCAGTGACTTGCTGTGGGTGACGGATGGCACCGGCGCGGGGACCCGGTCGCTCCCGCTTCCCCTGGCCCACGGGCTGCGGCGCGTGCGCGGCTTCACGCCCTGGGAGGACGGGCTCGCCTTCGTCCTGACGACGGACACCGGGGCGAGCGAGCTGTGGCGCTCGGATGGCACCGAAGCGGGCATGTCCCGGCTGACGCGGCTGCCTTCGGGCAACCTGTCCGCGCTGGCCACGGGGCTGGTGCCGTTGCAGGGGACGCTCCTGACGACGGCCGGCGACCCCTGGACGTCGCGCGCCCTGTGGCGGATGGAGCGGGATGAAGCGGCGCCGACCTTCGTGTGCCCGGTCGCCCGGGATGTGCCCTCCAACAACCCCGCGGGCACCCTGACGCAGGACCTGGCGCCGGTGCTGATGACCGGCCCGGTCACGACCTCGGTGACCACCACCTATCCGGACTACAGCCTGCTGCCGCTCTACCAGCCCGTCCTCGTCACCGCCCGGGCCGAGGACGTCACGGGCCGGGTCGCGTACTGCGCCACCCTGATGACGTCGCGGGACCTGACGGGGCCGGCGATCAACGGCTGCCCTACGGAGCTCTCCGTGAGCGCGCAGTCGCCCCGGGGCGTCACCTTCTATTACCCGAAGCTGGGCATCGCGGATGAGACGAGCCGGGACGTGCTCATCACCTACAGCCCGCAGAACGGCAGCACGCTGCCCCTGGGCACCACCCAGGCGACCGTGACGGCGAAAGACACGGCCGGCAACGTGAGCACCTGCGCCTTCCCCCTCACCGTCCGCGACCTCGATGCGCCCAGCGGGGCCTGCAAGGTGAACGAGGTCCGCGTGGAGGCGGAAGGCCCCGAGGGCGCGCACGCGTACTGGCCGGACCTCACGCCCACCGACAGCCTGTCCAGCAAGGTCACCGTCACCAGCACGCACGCGTCCGGCGACCTGTTCCCGCTGGGCCTCACCCGCGTGGAGGTCGTCAGCACCGATGAGGCGGGCAACAGCACCCCGTGCGAGATCCAGGTCCGGGTGCGCGACTCGCGCCCGCCCCTGCTCACCTGCCCGGAGGACCAGACGCTCACCACCGCGGTGATGTCCGGCACCCGCGCGGAGTACCCGGCCGCCACCGCCGCGGACAGCGTCTCCGCAGCGGAGCTCCTCTACAGCCCCGTCGTGGGCACGCCGCTCGCGCCGGGCCTGCACGCGGTGCAGGTCACCGCCATCGACAAGGCCGGCAACGCGGCGCTCTGCAACTTCCAGGTGACCGTGCAGTACGACCCGACGAGCGACATGCGGACGAGCATGGGCTGCTCGGTGGGCAGCGGCCCGGAGTCGGCGGTGGGCTGGGTCGCGCTCGTTGCCCTCGCCTGGACGCTCAGCCGCCGTCTGAAGGACGGCAAGCCGCGCGCGTGAGCCATCAGCCGTGGCGGCGCGGGGGACTTCCGCTACAGTCCCCTTCGCGCCCCATGGATCTCACCCTCTTCGTCGTCGGACTCGTGAAGGTCGTCCTCGGCGGCCTCGTGGCCGCGCTCGGCATCGGCCTGAGCATGCGCGGCCTGAGCCGCCTGCTGGACAGCCACCCCGTGGAGGAGCTGCGCCAGGGCAACGTCGCCGCCGGGCTGGTGCATGCGACGAGCCTCGTGTCGCTGGGCCTGCTGGTGCAGCACGCGCTGAAGGCCACGGGCGACGCGGTGGACCTGGCGGTGCAGAACCCGCCCGTGTCCGCCGTCTCGGTGCTCCAACTGCTGGGGCTGGCGCTGGTGCACGTGGGGCTGTCGCTGGCGGTGGGCGTGGCGGTGCTCGCCCTGGGCGTGCGGCTGTTCGACAAGATGACGCCGGGCATCGAGGAGCTGGCGGAGGTGCGCAAGGGCAATATCGCCGCGGCGCTCCTCCTGTGCGCGTTCCTGCTGGTCATCGCGCTGCTCACCGCGCCGGGCCTCCAGGCCGCGCTCAACGGACTCATCCCCTTCCCGCAGCTGCCCACCGGGATGCTGCGCGCGCCCGCCTGAAGCCGCCATGCTCGCGCGCTCGTGGAAGACGCTGCTGTCGCTGGTGCTGATGGGCGCGCTCATGGCCTTCGCCAGCTGGGAGCTCGTGCTGGCCCGGAAGGCGGGCCGGCTTCCGGATCCTCCCCAGCCCCAGACGGAAGTCCCCCCGGCGGACCCTCGGGAGGCGATGCGGGACCTGGGCCTGGTGCTGGTGCCGGAGGACACGCCGCCGGAGCGGGCGAAGTCCTATGACTGGCGCGTGGACGGGATGGAGCCCGCCCGTCAGCAGCTGGCCTATGGGTTGGGCGAAGCGGTGGAGCGCGGGCTGGAGCAGGCGCACCGCGACTACAGCGTGCGGCTGCGCTACCGCGCCATGGGCCCGGAGCGCTTCACCTACGTGGCGCCGCCGGGCTGCGGCACGGACATGCGCTGCATCTACGCGGAGCTGATGCAGAGCAACGCGGAGCCGGTGCGCGTGCTGGGCGAGCGCTTCGCCACCTCCATCCGCGAGCGCGACCTGGACGCGGCGCAGGCCACCGAGCTCATCCTCGGCTTCGTGCGCCGCATCCGCTACGAGCTGCCCGGCGACGAGCCCTTCGGCATCGTCCCACCGGGGCTGGTGCCCGCGCAGGACCGGGGCGACTGCGACTCCAAGGCGGTGCTGGCGCTGATGCTGCTCAGGCAGGTGGGCGTGGACGCGGTGATGCTCTATTCGGACGCGCTCGCGCACGCGGCCATCGGCGTGGGGCTGCCCGGCACCGGCACCCGCATCCCCTTCGCGGGGCGCGGGTACCAGTACGCGGAGCTCACGGCGGAGGGCTGGCCGCTGGGGATGATTCCGCCGCAGTACGACAAGCCGCAGCTGTGGCGGGTGCTGCCGCTGCCGGACGTGCAGGGCTGAGCGTCACTGGAGATTCGCCGCGAATACAGCTATTCCTGCTCTATCCGGGATGCTCGGTGAGCTTGGGCATCCCCTTACCCAAGCGGGGGCAGGCACATGGCGGATTCACGGACGTGGATGACTGTGGGGCTGTTGGCGCTGGCCAGCGGCTGTGGCGCACAGGAGGACGCGGTGATGCCGGCCGCGGTCGAACAGGCGCTGGGCGCGTGCACGCATTCGGTGACGACGAACACGTACAACGGGCCGGACTACTGGGGCACGCTCGTCATCAAGAACACGGGGACGGTGGCCATCGCCAATCCGGTCATCGCGCTCGACGTGCCCTCGGGCGTGACGTGTGATTACGACCCGGCGGGCTGGACGCATACGCAGGCGGGCCGCACGTGCACCTTCACGCGCACGTCGGCACTGACGGTGGCGGTGAACGCGTCCTACACGTTCAACTACTCCACCAACTCCAATGCGTCGTGGACCGCGGCCAACGTGAAGGTCCAGTCCGACAGCTGCGGCGGCACGTCCCCTGGCGGCTCCGGCCTCACCGCGAACCAGAAGAAGGTGGCCGAAGGCCTGACGAGCATCTGGGAGAACGACACGCCCACGCTGGACTACGCCTATTCGGAGAACATCCAGGACGGGCGCGGCTACACCAGCGGGCGCGCGGGCTTCTGCACCGGTACGGGCGACGCCATCCAGGTGGTGCAGTGCTACCGGGCCCTGCGCACCGAAGCCAATGGCAACCGCCTGGCGAAGTACTGGAACGGGCTCACCGTCATCAACAACCGCTTCCTGTCCACCGGCCAGTCCCAGGCCTCCACGGCGGAGCTGGATGCCGTGGGCAACTGGACCGCGGACTGGGCGGCCAGCTTCAACACCGCCGCCACCCAGGCGGACTTCAAGCAGTGCCAGGACCAGGTGAGCGACGCGCTCTATTACACGCCCACCCTCACCGAAGCCGCGAAGTGGGGCCTCACCCAGGCGCTCACCAAGGCCGCGCTCTACGACGCGTCCATCAACCACGGGTTCGACGGCATGAAGGCCATCATCCGTCAGGCCAACACGGCCCTGGGCAACAGCGGCCAGGTGGCGCCGGTGGTGGGCTACAACGGCATCACGGAGAGCGCGTGGCTCCAGAAGTTCCTGGAGAAGCGCCGCGACGTGCTGGCGGCGGACTCCACCTGGGTGGAGGCGGTGGACCGCGTGGCCGCGTACGAGAAGCAGCGCCGCCGCGGCAACTGGGACCTGGGCACCGCCCTGCGCAACGACGTGCGCGCCCGCGACTGCTGGGGGACCAGCTATCCGGCGAGCGGCTACACGGTGCGCAACATCAACCCGGACGGCACCTGGAGCACGCCGTCCTCGTACACGTATTCCTGTCAGTAGGCAGGACAGTCCGGCACACGGGCCGTGACGGCGGGCGCCCCGGGATGGCATGACCGGGACATGGCCCGTGACGTTTCGTTCTTCGACAGGCTCGGCTCGCTGCTCGCCCAGGAGCGCGAGGCCGAGAAGGCCCGCATGACTTCGCTCGCGCAAGGGCTCACCCTGCGCGAGCGCGAGGAGCAGGGCCTGTCCGTGCTGGACCTGGAGACCGTCGAGGAGGACGTGGGCCTGGGCGGCCGCATCCTCCTCACGCTCGCCCGCGCGGACCGGGGGAGGCTGCCCACGCGCGTGTCCAACGGCGACCTGGTGGCGGTGCTGCCCCGCCGCGCGGAGGTGAAGGACCCGGCGAAGGCGCTCGTGTCGCGCGCCACCTCCACCCGCATCCAGCTGGCCTTCGACCGCGAGCCGCCCGCCTACCTGTCCGAAGGGCTCCTGCGCCTGGACGTCGTACCCAACGACGTCACCTACGAGCGCGTGCGCGCGGGCCTCCAGCGCGTGAAGGCGATGGACAAGGGCCAGGAGCGCCACAAACGCGAGGTGCTCCTGGGCAACGAGCCCCCGCGCTTCGACAACACCAAGGACTTCACCCCCACCCGCCCGCTCAACCCGGAGCAGCAGGACGCCGCGATGCGCGCCCTGGCCGCGGAGGACTTCTTCCTGGTCCACGGCCCACCCGGCACCGGCAAGTCCACCGTGCTGGCGGAAGTGGCGGCCCAGGCCGTCGCGAGAGGTGAGCGCCTGCTGTGCACGGCGGCCAGCAACGCCGCGGTGGACCACCTGCTGGAGCTGTGCCTGGAGCAGGGCCTGCGCGCCATCCGCGTGGGCCACCCCGCGCGCGTCGCCGCCCGCCTGCAGGAGCACACGCTGGACATCGTGGTGGAGGAGCACCCGGACCGCGTCGTCAGCCGCGACCTGTTCGACGAGGCCTTCGACCTCTTCGGCTACGCGCGCAGGCAGCGCAGCCAGGGCCGCAGCCGCGAGCGCTTCTCCAACGCCCGCTCCTCCACGGCCGAGGCCAAGGACCTGATGGACGAGGCGCGCAAGCTGGAGAAGAAGGCCGTGAAGGCCGTGCTCGCCCGCGCGGACGTGGTGTGCGTGACGCTCGCGAGCCTGGGCTCCGGCGTGCTCGCGGGCGAGGAGTTCGACCGCGCCCTCCTGGATGAAGCCACCCAGGCCACCGAGCCGCTGGCCCTCCTGGGCTTCCTGCGCGCGCCCAAGGTGGTGCTCGCCGGAGACCCGCAGCAGCTGCCGCCCACCGTGCTGTCCCAGGAGGCCGCCAAGGCGGGCCTGGGCACGAGCCTCTTCGAGCGCCTGCTCCAGGACCACGGCGACGAGGTGAAGCGCATGCTGCGCGAGCAGTACCGGATGAACGCCGCCATCATGGCCTTCCCCTCGAAGGAGATGTACGGCGGCGAGCTGCGCGCCCACCCGTCCGTGGCGGACCGAACGCTGACGGGCGTGCTCGACTCCGGCTCGGGCGCGGAGGTGGACGCGCCGCCGGTGCTCTACCTGGACACCGCGGGCAAGGGCTTCGACGAAGAGGTGGAGCCCACCACGCACTCCCTCCTCAACCCGGGCGAGGCCACCTACGTCATCGCCCGCGTGCGCCAGCTCCTGTCACTGGGCCTGGCTCCGCGCGAGGTCGCCGTCATCGCCCCGTACAGCGCCCAGGCCCGCCACCTGCGCGAGGCACTGGAGGCCGTGCATCCTGAGGTAGAGGTGGACACCGTGGATGCGTTCCAGGGGCGGGAAAAGGACGCCATCCTGGTCAGCATGACCCGCTCCAACAGTGAGGGGCAGCTGGGCTTCCTCAACGACCTGCGCCGCATGAACGTGGCCCTCACCCGCGCCCGCCGGCACCTGTTCGTCGTGGGCGACTCCGCCACCCTCAGCAGCCACCCCTTCTACGCGCGCTTCATCGAAGGCACCCAGACGGACGGCGGCTACCGCTCGGCGTGGGAGTGGCCGGACCCCGCTGAACAATGATTGTCATCCCAACGACTCAGGGCTGCCCCGGAGGACTACGCAAGGAGTGCGACCCGGGCGCCCGAAATTTGTCGCCCCGCTGAACGAATTTTGTCACCTGCTCGGCCGCCGGGCGTGGGAGACGGCCGGAAATCAGGCATTTGGCTCCGTCCAGGAGGTCGGCACGAAGGATGCTTTCTCTTCTCGACACGGAGGGAATGCATGTCTCAAGCGCCTGTGGTGACCAAGGAGAATGACGTCTGGGTGATTCGGATTGACCGGCCCAACGGCAAGACCCAGGAGTACCGCTGCGCCACGGAGAGCCAGGCCCGGCAGCTGGCCATGGTGCTCGGCAAGCCGGACACCGGCGGTCCGCCGCGCCCGGCGGCGGCGTCGACCAGCACCGTGGCGTAGGGTCGCCAGCACCCGGGGGGACAGGGTAAGCCGGAGGGCACGAGGAGACACCCGTGCCCGCCGCCGCATTCGAATCCCTCACCGTCGACGCAGAAGGGCTGCCGCTGCACGTGCGGCAGCGTGGACCCCAGGGCGCCCCCGCCGTGCTGCTGCTTCACGGGTGGCTGGACCATTCCCACAGCTTTGATCCGCTCTGCGAGCACCTGCCCGAAGCCTGGCGCACGGTGCTGCTCGACTTTCGCGGCATGGGCGAGAGCGGCCACGCGGGCCCCGGCGCCGCGTACCACTTCAGCGACCACCTGCTGGACGTGGAGGCCACCCTGGACGGGCTGGCCCTGCCGCCGGTGCACTTGGTGGGGCACTCGCTGGGCGGCATCGTCGCGCTCGCGTACGCCGCCGCGCGCCCGGAGCGCGTGAAGAGCCTGACCCTCATCGAAAGCCTGGGGCCTTCCGGTGGCCCGCCCACGGGCGCCGTGCAGCGGCTGCGAGGCTTCCTGGACGACGCGCGCCGGCCGCCCAACCGCAAGCGCTACCCCACCGTGGAGGCCGCCGCGGAGCGCCTGCGGCAGGCGAACCCCACCCTCTCCCCGGACGCGGCGCGGCTCTTCGCGCGCCATGGCACCCGTCGGACACCGGAAGGCGACTTCGCCTTCACCTTCGATCCGCGCCACCGCCGCCGCTTCGGTCAGGGCTTCGACGAGGCCCAGTGGCTGGCGCTGGAGGCCGCCGTCACCTGCCCCGTGCAGCTCTTGCGCGGCACCGAAGGCCTGTCCCCCGCCCCGGAGCTGCTGGAGGCGCGGCTGGCCGCCCTGCGTACGCTGGCCGCCCCGCCCCGCTTCTTCGAAGGCGGCCACCACGTGCACCTGGAGCAGCCGGCCGCCATCGCCGCCGCGATCGCGGCCTTCGTCGCGACCCCGGCGACCGAAGCGTCCAGTTCATGACCTGAAAAGTTGGGGGTGCAGGTTGGCAAAAGGTCGGGAAAAACCTTTCACCCTCCAGGGCACCCCGGTTCCCTCCAGCGCTCACTTGGTCGCTGAAGTGACCGCCAAGTCCTTGATTTCCGGCGGTCGGGGATCAGCGCCCCTGTCCGGCACGGGTCTTGATTAGGGGGAGCCCGGGCTGGATCACGTGTCCCGGGCATCCGTGTGCGTGTGGTGGGGAAGGGTGGGGAGCGGACAATGGTGATGGGGTGGAGGGGTCGGTTCGTCCTGCTGGCGTCGTTGGTGGCAGGGACGATGGCGTGTCACGAGGAGGACCAGACGCGCGGGGTGCAGGCCACGGCGGTGCTGGACGTGGACGCGCTCGACTTCGGCGAGGTGCCGGTGGGCGAGTGGCGTGAGAAGGAGGTCCGCATCCGCAACGTCGGCTACGTGCCCTTCTCCGCGCTGGAGGCGTTGGGGCTGGGCAACAACCCGTCCTACCAGGTGGAGCTGACGGACGGCGGCGGCCGCGTGCCGCCGGGCGAGTCGCACGTCGTCAAGGTGCGCTTCCACCCGCTGGCCGAAGGGCCGGTGGAGGAGACGCTGCGCGTGACGACGGACGCCAACGTGGGCGCCCTGCAGCAGCTGCCCGTGCAGGGCCTGGGCACGCCCACGCGCATTGGCGTCAACCCGCCGGTGCTGGACTACGAGACGCTGGAGGTGGACAGCGACCGCACGCTGGAGGTCACCGTCACCAACCCGGTGGACCTGCCGCTGACCCTGAAGGTCGCGGGCGAGCACGCGGATCCGTTCACCGCGGACACCATCACCGTGCCGCCCAACAGCACGCAGGTGGTGAAGACGAAGTACCTGCCCCGCGCGCTGGGGCAGATGGGCGCGCGGCTGGAGGTCGTCTCCTGCGAGACGTGCACCCCGTCCGTGGTGGACCTGAAGGGCAACTCCGTGGCCAGCGCCTTCGTGTTCGACCCGGCGCCGGTGCCCTTCGACGAGATTCCGGTGCACGAGCGCACCGAGTCCTTCACCCGCGCGCGCAACATCACCTGGCGCCCGGTGACCATCTCCGCGCTGGCGACGAGCGACCGGGCCTTCTCGCCGCTGTCCAAGCCGGAGGGCGCCACGGTGCAGCCGGGCGAGGTGGTGGAGATGCGCATGGAGTTCGCCGCGCGCTTCTCCGGCCCCAACGTGGGCAACCTCACCGTGGCGTACGCGTCCGACAAGGCGCGTGAGTCGCGCGTGATGCTGGATGCGCGCGGCGGCCGGCCCACGCTGGCCGTGGCCCCGGTGGCGCTGGACTTCGGCGAGCTGCCGGTGGGCGGCAAGGTGGATCAGGTCATCCGCATCACCAACGCGGGCAGCAACGGCCCCCTCACCTTCACCGGCGTGCGCGCGGACGGCGACGCGGTGCAGTTCGACGTGGCCACGCCCACGCGCGGCACGCAGAAGTACCCCTGGAAGGGCGGCGCCTGGCCCACGCTGGAGGCCAACGGCCTGCAGATCAACCCGGGCGACGACGCGCTGGAGCTGAAGGTCTACTTCGAGCCCAAGAACGAGGGCACCTTCACCGCCACGCTCTACGTGCAGTCCAACGACCTGTTCACGCCCGAGCGGGCCATCACCCTGACGGGCCGCGCCCGCACGTCCGGCCCCTGCGTGTACGAGTTGCTGCCGCAGCCGTCGCTGGAGTTCGCCAACGTGGTGCCGGGCCGCGGCGCGGTGCTGGGCTTCTACTTCCGCAACCCGGGCCGGGCCGAGTGCGCCATCAAGAACGTGCACCTGTCCAATGACGGCGGCGGCGTGTTCTCCATGCCGGGCGGTCCCATCACGGGCGGCGTGGTGCTCTACGACACGGCCTTCAGCTCCATGATTGCCTTCCGCGCGCCCCCCACGGGCGGCGAGTTCAACGGCGAGCTGAAGCTCACCGTCAACAACCCGGCCCACCCCACGGTGACGCTGCCCATCCACGCGGTGTCCAACCCGTCGTGCCTGGTGGCCACGCCGTCCTTCGTGGACTTCGGGCCCATCCGCTACGACTGCCCGGCCCGGCCGCGCAAGACGTTCCTGTCCAACCGCTGCAGCGAGCCGCTCACCGTGGGGGACGCCACCATCGGCAACGGCACGTCCAAGCAGTTCTCCCTGCTCACGCCGGTGACGGCGCCCATCACGCTCCAGCCCGGCGAGGGCTTCGAGATGGAGGTGGACTACGCCCGCAACGTGCTGGGCCAGCACTACAGCCCGCTGTACTTCCAGACGAGCACGGAGGCGAACCGCTTCCTCGTCCCGCTGCTGGCGGAGACCAACCACGAGGGCATCCAGGTGGACCGCTTCACGCAGGGCACCGACAGCCAGCTGGACGTGCTCTTCGTTGTCTCCAACACCACCACCATGGAGCCCTACCAGCAGCGCCTGCGCAACGCGATCCCCGGGTGGCTCGCGCGCGCGAAGGAGCTGAACGTGGACGTGCGCGTGGGCGTCACCAGCACGGGCCTGGTGCAGCGCCAGGGGCTGTGCGGCGGCGGCGCCAACGGCGGTGAGGCCGGCCGGCTCTTCCCGGTGGACGGCAGCCGCGCCCGCGTGGTGTCCGGCAACAGCGCCAACGCGGCGGCCACCATCCAGTCCAACCTGGACGTGGGCCTGTGCCACAACCTGGTGCAGGGCCTGGAGACGATGCGCCAGGGCCTGTCCGCCCCGCTGTCCGAGCAGGCCGATGACGTCCGCACCCCGCAGCCCAACGACGGCAACCTGGGCTTCACCCGCGCCGCCGCCCGCATGGCCGTGGTGGTGCTGGCGGACGAGGACGACCACTCCGGCTTCACGCCCGACAGCTACATCCAGTTCCTCCAGACGCTGAAGGGCACGGGCATGTCCCAGCGCAGCAACCTGCACGCGCTCGTCCCCAGCGGGACGTCCTGCTCCACCGCCGGCTCCAGCGCGGACCGCTTCACCTCGGTGGCCCGGGGCACGGGCGGCTCCGTGGGCTCCATCTGCGAGGGTGACTACCGCGGGTTCCTGGACCCCATCATCCAGCAGGCCGGTGAGCCGCAGGCGGACTTCCACCTCACCGCGACGCCGGACGGCACCGCGGAGATGAGCGTGCGCGTGAACGGCCGCACCCTGGGTGCGGACCAGTGGACCTACGACGCGGACCGCAACGCGGTCATCTTCGCGGCGGGCTCCGTGCCCACCCCGGGCCAGGCCGTGGAGATCCGCTACCGGAGCATCTGCGCCGCGACGCCGTAGCCTGGGGGCCGTAGGTTCACGGGCTCGTGACGCAGCGCGGCCGGGCCGGGCCCAGAGGGGGCCGGCCCGGTTCGCGTTTTTGCGGATGCCCGGGCTTTTGAGATCCGCGCTGACGCGGCTATCGTCACGGCCGGAGTGGAAACGTTCGGCCGCTATGAATTGCTGCGCAAGCTGGCCACCGGCGGCATGGGGGCCGTCTATCTGGCCCGGCAGAAGGGGCCGGTGGGCTTCCAGAAGCTGCTGGTGGTGAAGCGGCTGTTGCCCCACCTGTCGGAGGACGACGAGTTCCTCCAGATGTTCCTGGACGAGGCGCGCATCGCTGCGCTGCTCAACCATCCCAACATCGCGCAGATCTACGAGATGGGGGACGTGGACGGGCAGTACTACATCGCGATGGAGTACGTGCACGGCGAGCCGCTGGGTTCGCTGGTGCCGCGCGCGTCGGCGCACCCGGGCGGGTTCCCCCTGGGCCTGCGGTGCCGGATCATCGCGGAGGCGGCGGCGGGGCTGGACGCGGCGCACAACGCGCGCAGTCCGTCCGGCCGGAAGCTGTCGCTCATCCACCGGGACGTGTCTCCGCAGAACGTGCTGGTGGGCTTCAACGGCGGCGTGAAGCTCATCGACTTCGGCGTGGCGAAGGCGCAGGGCAAGCTGTCCCAGACGGTGGTGGGCACCATCAAGGGCAAGCACGCGTACATGTCCCCGGAGCAGGCGCGGGGCGAGCCGCTGGATGCGCGCTCGGACGTGTTCGGCCTGGGGACGGTGTTCTACGAGCTCTTGACGAACGGGCGCCTGTTCAAGCGCGAGTCGGAGATGGCCACGCTCAAGGCCGTCGTGGGCCATAAAATCGTCCCGCCGTCGGAGGCGGTGCCCGGGATTCCGAAGTCGTTGGACCCCATCGTCTTCAAGGCGCTGGCGCGCAAGCGCGATGACCGGTTCTCCACCGCGGGCGAGCTGCAGCTGGCGCTGGAGGAGTTCCTCCAGCAGGAGAAGCTGTCCGGCACCAGCGCGCACCTGGCCGCGTTCATGCGGGACGTGTACGCGGACGAGCTGGAGGAGGAGCGCTTCGCGGCCGAGCCGACGATGATCTACTTCGACCCGCGCCTGATGGCCCGGCCGGGCAGTGCCGCTTCCGCGAAGGCCCCGGCCCCCGGGACGACGCAGTCCGCGGCCAAGGCGCAGGCCCCGGCGAAGACGCCGCCCCGCGCGCCGGAGCCGTCGGTGAGCCAGTCGTCGACGAAGGCCTCCGCGTCGCCGGAGGACTCCGGCATGGGGCCCGCCGCGGAGCGGACCTCGCGCTCGAAGGAGAACTCCGGACTGAGCCGCCCGGAGGCCCGGCCCGTGAGGACGCGGGAGAACACGGGCGTGAGCCTCGCGGACACGCGTCCCCTGCACGACGAGGACTCGGGCCGGCCCACCTCGAAGCACGAGGCCATGCGCGGCGAGGGTCGTGCCTCCACCGGAAGGTTCGATGCCGTGCGCGGCGAGGACGCCGGGGCTCGCGCCTCCACCGCGAAGCCTGAAGCCGTGCGCGCGGAGACCGGCCGCTCGTCCACCGCCCAGTTCGGCGCCGTGCGCGCGGAGGGCTCGAAGCCGTCCCGCCCGCCCGAGGGCTCCACGGGGAGCCGCTCCGCCGCGAAGGCCGTGAAGGCCCCCGGGGACACGACGGGGAGCCGCTCCGCCGCGAAGGCCGTGCGCGCGTCGGAGGACTCCGCCGGGGCCAAGGCGCCCGCGAAGACGGGCCGAACCGAAGGCTCCGTGTCCTCCGCCCGCCGCCCCGCTCGCGGCACCGGTCCCGACTCCGACAAGTAGCCGCCAGGAGCGCCGCGACCGGCCGTCCGGCTTTCGGACCCGATGACAGGCCTCGCGGCGCCGGAGCCTCGCGGCGGGCTACAGGCTCGCCAGGGCCACGCGGTACAGCGCGCGGTAGCCCATGCGCGGGGCCACTTCGAAGCGGTCTGCGTTGAAGATGTCGCGCAGCAGCGACTGCCCGTCCGGCGTGGACTGCAAGCCCAGGAGCGCCGTCTCCAGCGCGGCCACCAGCGGCGCGGGCAGCCCCATGGCCACCGGCACGCCGTCGTTGGGGGCCTCGTCCGTGTACGCCAGGAGCTCGAACTTCGCGCCCATGCCCGGCCCCAGCACGTCCTCCACGCCCGTGGTGAACGTGAGCGCCGTGGAGGCCGGCGGACAGAAGACGCTCGTCACGTCCGCCCTGCCCTCCAGCACCGCCTCCAGCGCGCCCTGGTACGAGCCCGTGAACTGCTGCGACACGAACACGCGCGACGGCTCCAGCCCCTGCGTCTTCAGGAACGCGCTGGGCAGGAGGTAGCCCGCCACCGAATCGCGGTCCACCCACACCGCCTTGGCGCCCTTCAGCTTCTCCAGGGTCAGCCCGGAGCCCGCC
>NZ_RAVY01000226.1:0-14453 GCF_003611625.1 Corallococcus sp. CA054B | reverse complement strand
CCCCCAGCGCAGCTCCGCCGCCCCCACTCCACCGAGGTGAACCCATGAAGACGAGGTATCAGCGTCATGTGATTGTCGCGGCGGGCGCCATGCTCGCCATCACGGCCGCGGTGGTCGTGAGGAGCCGGGAGCCCAGGCCCGCGGTCCTGGCCACGAGCGGCAGTGGAGGGGATGGCCTCGTCCCGCCTCCCTATCCCGTGTTCCCGCGAGGCAATGCCCTGCTCACGCCCCTCGCCGAGTCCAGCGACGAGGCCCAGGCCTTCCTGAACTTCTACACGAAGCAGCTGGGCGTTCAGCTGCCCAGGATCCAGAGCGGCGACCTCGTCAAGCTGCCGCCCCGGAACCTGGACATCGCGCACAACGGACTGAACCTCGGCAGCCAGAGCTTCAACTCCTCCCTGGTGTGCCAGTCCTGCCATGACTCGGATTGGAAGGCCCAGGGCAGCGACCTGCCGGAGATGGCGTTCTGGCAGCAGCCCACGGTCAACACCCTCTGGCCGAGCGGTGGCGCGGACCCCAAGAACCTGCTGTCCGCCAACTGGTCCCCGTTCGGAGACTGGAGCGCCTCCATCAAGGCCCTGGCGGGCAGGGACCCGGTCTTCCTCGCCCAGGTGGAGACGACCCGTTCGCTGTCTCCGCACCAGCCCTATCAGGTGGACCAGCTCTGTCTGCGATGCCATTCCCCCCTGGCGGAGCGCCAGGCCCTGGCCAACAACGCTCCGTTCGACCACTTCACCCTCTACGCGACGCCCGAGGCAGCCCCCTACAAGAACCCGTTCCCCTCGGAGGCCGCGGCGGATTCGCGATACGCGACCTACGGCGCGCTGGCCCGGGACGGACTCTCCTGCGCCGTCTGTCATTCCATGGCGCCGAAGGAGGGCCAGCCCTGGAGTGGCGCCGACTACGGCTTCTTCTATGGCTCCGACGGAGACCTCTTCGGCGCGGAGGTCTCGGACCGGCTGGTCAGCACGGAGGAGAAGAAGACGCTCACGCCGCCGTCCTTCCCCTTCACCTCCTCCATGAACCTGCACCCCGGCGCCATCCTCGGGCCTGACTTCGGCCTCAACGCGAAGCCCATGGCCGCGGCGGGGGTGAGCCTGGAGACCGCGGCGCACGTGGACGGACACAGCTACCTGCGCGACTCCATGGTCTGCGGCGCCTGCCACGTCGTAATCCTGCCCAAGGTGCCCACCAACTACCGGCCGGGCATGCCCATCTCCGAAGCGAGCGAAGGCTACGAGCGCCCCGCGAGCTGCGACGCCAGCAAGACGACCTTCGACGCCAAGGGCGACTTCACGAAGGACCCCTGCGTCGCGCTCGCCTACGAGCAGACCACCTACTTCGAGTGGCTCAACAGCGGCTACCCCGACTCCAAGACGACGTGCCAGGGCTGCCACATGCCGCTCACCACGCCGTCATCCCCGCACGACAACCGCGTGTACGTGGCGCAGTACAACGACGACCTGGATCCCTTCTACCGGGGCAGCCCGCCCCCGGTGGCGCGCGAATACAACCGGCACACGCTGCTGGGCATCAACCTGTTCGTCCACGAGATGTTCCAGCAGTTCCCGGACGTGCTCGGGCTGGACTTCTACCTGTCCAAGGACTCACGCATCCCGCCCTATCTCCAATCCCCGGACATCCTGAACCGCACGCCCAACCTCGTCCCCAATCCGGGCGCCGAGGATGGCAATACGGCGGGCTGGAGCGAGCACAGCGCCATCGCCGCCGTCCAGAAGCTCCCGGCAGAGCAGGGACGCTCCATCCACCCGAGCCACGGCCGCTACTTCTTCCAGCTCCGTGAAGGCAGCGCGACGCTGAGCATCGACCTCAGCCGCTACCAGGACGCCCTCCAGAAGGGAGGCGACAAGACGACCCTCCTCTGGGGCGCCACCGCCTGGTGCGACCAGCTCTCGTGCGGAGAGCTCGTCGTGCGCACCTTCAACGCGCAAGGAGTCGCGGCGTCCACGACACCTCCGCTCGCGGTCGACCCGGGACAGTCGAGGTGGCAGGCGCGTCAGGTGACCACGCCCCTGGGCGCGGACATCCGGCGGCTGGAGCTTGGCTTCACCGGCCGGAGCGGCGAGGTGCTCCTCCTGGATGACCTCTTCCTCGCCCTGCGCTTCCCGGATGGCACCGTCGCACCGCTGACGGATGCCAGCCGCAACTACGTGGTCGCGCAGAACCTGCTCAACGCCGAGCAGTCCATCCTGGACCTCGCGTACAGCACGGCCCAGGGCTCCTACAATCCGCAGCTCCCCGCCGTGCAGATCTCCCTGGGGAACCTGTCCACCGACAACGGCACGCTGAGCGTCCCCGTCACGCTCATCAACAACGCGGGGCACAAGTTCCCCAGCGGCGCGGGCTTCCGCCGGGCGTTCATCCAGTTCGAGGTCCTGGACGCATCCGGCAAGGCGCTCTGGGCGTCGGGTCAACCCAACGCGCAAGGCGCCATCTGCAATGGCCCCTGCAATGCCAATGGCGACAACATCCTCATCAGCGAGTTCTCGGCCGACCCCGGCCAGCTCCAGCCGCACTTCCAGACCCTCCAGCGGCAGGACCAGGTTCAAATCTACGAGGTCCGCGTCATGGACGACGTCAAGAAGGTCACCAGCCTGGAGCTCCAGCAGTTCAAGGACCTGAAGGACAACCGGATCCTCCCCGCGGGCTGGAAGCCGCCGGGCCTGCGCAAGTCCGGCGAGCTTCAGCTGGGTCTGGACCTCTCCCAGCTGGCGCGGATCACCATGCCCCTGAGCGAGGTGCAGGGAACCCAGCCAGGCATTGAGAGTGATCCGGACTACCCCAGCGACAGCCATCCCCGGGAGGCCGAGGGCGAAGACACGCTCGTGTACCAGGTCCCCCTGGCGGAGATTCCTTCCTGGGCCTCCATCCGGGTCCGGCTGAACTACCAGAGCATTCCTCCGGGCTATCTGGGCGCGCGGTTCAAGGACGCGCTCCAGGGAAACCAGCAGCCGGGGCCCGCGATGAGCCGGCTCATCTACATGAGCAGCCACCTCAACACGAAGACGTCCATTCAGGGCCAGACCTACGGCGCAACCCAGCCCACGGAGGTCATGAACAACTGGTCCATGGTCCTGGGTGAGGCCCGAGTCACGAAGCGCTGAAACAAAGCGGCCACCGGCTCAAGAGCCGGTGGCCGCTTTCACTCCTCAAGGCTCAGCGGAAGACGGTGGTGTGGGAGCCGAGCACGATGCCGCGCTTGCCTGCCAGCGCCTTGCTCCGCTCGGGAGTCATCCCCAGCTGCTCCGGCGTGAAGAGCCGGCCGTAGAGCCGGTGGTCGGAAGAGACGAACGGGAGGACCCGGACCGTGATGGACATCCCCGGAAGCGGGGCGTGGTTGTTGGACCAATACGAATAGTCGATGGTCGTCTTGTAGTTGGCCGGCACGAGGCAGTCGATTCCGGTGTGCCAGTTGCGGTTGCCATCCTGGTCCGGGAGCGTCTCGGGCACCGTGGTCTTCCCCAGGCTGATGAGCGGCGAAGGCCCCGGAGTCCCGGCCGAGAAGGCGACGCTCGCCCCCGCGGGGACGTTCACGCACTTGATGTCGAAGGTCACCATCGCGGTGGAGGAGCCCTGATCGAAGTTGATGCCCTTGGTGGTGTAGTCCGGCTTGTTGGCATCCACGATGGTGACGTTGCGCCAGCCGAACCCCGGGTTGTCCAGGACGAACTCCGTCAGCTGGTCCATGTTGCCCACGGCCGTGGTGGGAACAGGGTTCGGGTGCGCCGTGGTGGAGACGCGGGAGATGAGGCAGTAGTGGTCCGGGGTGGGGGCGCGCCAGACGAACGGGTTGTCCGTCACGGCGATCTTGCCGCTGTCGGCCTTGATGATGTTCTTGTTCCCGTTGTCGACGTTCTTGTCGCTGGTCTGCAACTCATTGTTCGCCCACAGGTAGGGGTACAAGAGCAGACTCGCCGGCACGGCATACAGCGACACGCTCCCGGACTGGGCGGCTCCCGCCAGGTTCTTGGCGCGCAGGTAGATGTAGTTGTCGCCGTCGTGGATCAGGTTCTGCCCCACGTCCGAGCTGTAGTTCCCGGCGAAGAAATCCGCCGGATTGAGCGTGGGGCTGAGGCCCTGGGGAATGATGTCCGGCGATTGATAGGCAATGGTGTTCTTCGGCTCGTTCCCGAAGGTGCGCTCACCGGTGTCGCCGGTGTTCACACGGAAGAACAAGTCATTGTACTGGGTCATGGAGGTCTACCTTGGCTTGGGGGACGTTCCCCGTGAGGCGTGGCTCGCAGGGCTGCGGCCCTGCAAGTGCAGCCTCAATGCCAAGGATGTTCGTGCCCCAACTGGCTGGAACCATTCGGGCGGCCCGGCGAAGCGGTGGGCCCTCCCCACGACCCTGACGTGGCAGGCCCGGTGTCTGACGTGTCAGACCGAATGCCGTCAGAGCGTGACGGCCATCTCCACGTCCGCGACGGAAGCAGGGGCCATGGCGCTCACGCGGTGGCGGCGGCCGCGGCGGGCTTCTTGCGCAGGAAGAGCACGAAGATGAGCGCCACGATGCTGATGCCCACCAGCGTAATCAGCCCGTCCGCCGCGATGGTGGCGCGCGTGCCGATGCCGCGGAACTCCGACGCGTGCCCGTCCAGCGCCGTCGTGTAGCTGATGGCGAAGTTGGAGGCCGCCACGAAGAGCGAGTACTTCGTCGTCACCGCCGCGCCGTCGCTCACCATCTCCAGCACCATGCCGGCGAACGCCGCGAAGCCCGCGCCGTTCGCGAAGCTGTACGCGAGCGAACCCCAGATGTACGTGCTCGTCGTCATGGGCCCCGCCGCCATGGCGAACGCGGCCATCGCCGTGGCCCCGCCCATCAGCGCGTACGCGAGCTTGCGGTTCATCCGGTCCGACAGCCAGCCGCCCAGCAGCGAGCCCACCGCGCCGGTGACGGCCATGCCCGGCCCGTTCACCATCTCCACCGTGTGCTCCGGCACCTGGTACGCGCCCGCCATCGCGCTGAAGAGGTTGCTGAGCGCGCCGCAGCTCACCGGCGCCAGGCAGAGCACCAGCATGATGAGCCCGTCTCGGCTGAAGGCCGTCTTCACCAGGTCCATCACGATGCTCCTCACCCGGTCCACCGCCGCCTTGAACAGCGGCCCGGTGGGCGTGGTGGCGGGGTCGTGCCGCTCGGTGATCCAGAAGATGCCCGCGCCGCTCGCCAGCACGAGCGTGGCCAGCACGATGCCCGCCACCTGCCGGGAGAACTGGGTCGCCAGGAAGATGGCCAGCGCGCCCATCATCGCGGTGGAGCCCACGTTGCCCGCCATCTGCCAGCCGCCCGTGCGCCCCTTGTCGGACGGCTTGGACGTCGTGGCCATCAGCCCGTTGAGCGCCGCGTGCGCCGTCGTCGCCGCCGCCTGCAACGCCGTGAGCAGCAGCGTGAAGACGCCCAGGTGCCGCGCGGGCTCCGTGAACATCGCGCACGCCAGAATCAGCAGCGCGGTGAGCAGCGTGCTCACGCCGTACCAGACGCGGCGCCACGGCCCCAGGTCGATGAGCGGCACCCACAACAGCTTCCACGCATGCGGAGAGAACGCCGTGCCGGACAGCACGCCAATCTCCGCCAGCGGCATCCCGTCCTTCGCCAGCCAGTACGGCACCGCCGTCTGCAGGTAGCCCACCGCGGCGCCGAACTGCACCTCCAAGAGGCCGAACAGCGGGGGCCAGGCCCAGCGCGGTTCCTCGGCGGGAGCGGTGGCCGGAAGGGCGGTCTCTTGTTCAATCAAGGGCGACACCTACAGGGGAGGACAGGGGAGGGTGGGATTCTAGACACCTCCTGCGTCCTGCACAGCCCAACGCACCGCGCCGTCTCCTCGGAAGCACGGGGTGGGAGAGTCCCCTTCAACGGGGAGTCCTGGTCCGTGTCGGAAGCCGGGACTAGCTTGCCCGCGCTTTTCCCCCACAACCCCGAGGTCCCCCGATGACGTTGAAGACCCGACTGCTGGTCGTCTCCACGGCTGGCCTGTTCGCCGCCGCGCCCGCCGTGGCCAAGCCGCTGGATGGCGCCAGCACCGACGTGATGATCCAGGGCTTCCATTGGAACTCCGCCAGCGCGGGCGGGTGGTGGAACACGGTGAAGAACAACGCGGCCGCGGTGAAGGCCGCGGGCTTCACGATGATCTGGCTGCCGCCGCCGTCCGACGCGGCGTCCACGCAGGGCTACCTGCCCCGGCAGCTCAACGTGCTCAACTCCAGCTACGGCACGGAAGCGGAGCTCACCCAGGCGCTGGCCGCGCTCAACGCGCAGGGCGTGAAGCCCATCGCGGACATCGTGGTGAACCACCGCGTGGGCACCGCCAACTGGGCGGACTTCACCAACCCCACCTGGAGCGGCTGCAGCGCGGTGGCCGCGGGGGATGAATGGCCGAGCGCCTGCGGCAACGCGGACAGCGGCGAGGGCTACGCCGCGGCGCGCGACCTGGACCACTCGCAGGCGAACGTGCGCGCGGACCTGAAGACGTGGATGGGAACCCGCCTGAAGGGCGTGGGCTTCGCGGGCTGGCGGTTCGACTTCGTGAAGGGCTTCGCGGGCAGCTACGTGAAGGAGTACGTCACCGCGACGGACCCGTGGTTCTGCGTGGGTGAGTTCTGGCCCACGAACTACTTCGACGCGAACAACCCCAACAACTGGAAGCAGCAGATCACCAACTGGGTGGACGCGACCACGGGCACCTGCGCCGCGTTCGACTTCGCCACCAAGGGCCTGCTCAACGACGCGCTCACCAACAACAACTACGCGCGCCTGAAGGCGTCCGACGGCAAGCCCGCGGGCGGCATCGGCTGGTGGGCCAGCCGCCACGTCACCTTCGTGGACAACCACGACACGGGCCCCAGCGAGACGTGCGGCAACGGGCAGAACCACTGGCCGGTGCCGTGCACCAAGGTGATGCAGGGCTACGCCTACGTGCTCACCCACCCGGGCATCCCCACCGTCTACTGGGCGCACTACTTCAACTGGGGCCTGGGCAGCTCCATCAAGGCGCTGATGGACATCCGCAAGAACGCGGGCCTCACCTCTGAATCCACCGTCAGCATCCAGCGCGCGGAGAGCGGCCTGTACGCGGCCATCATCGGCGGCAAGGTGGCGGTGAAGCTGGGCAGCGGCTCCTGGACCCCCGGCACCGGCTGGACGCAGGCCGCCTCCGGCACGGACTACACCGTGTGGACCACCGGCACGCCCCCCACCGGCACCACCGCCAACGTGGAGTTCGTGTGCAACAACGGCACGACCGTGATGGGCCAGAACGTCTACGTCACCGGCAGCATCGCGGCGCTCGACTCGTGGAGCGCCACCACCACGAAGATTCTGAGCCCCACCGCGTACCCCACCTGGCGCGGCACCTACGCGCTGCCCGCGAACACCACCGTGCAGTGGAAGTGCCTCAAGCGCGACGGCAGCGGCAACGTCGTCTGGCAGGGCGGTAGCAACAACACCGTCACCACCCCGGCCGCCGGCGGCAGCATCACCGCCACCGCCAGCTTCTAAGACGCCGAGACAGGCGCCCCTGTCTCACGTTTCACCAGGGGCGCCTGTGTTTCATCTGTTGCTTGAGTTCCCGACTTCAAGCTGTCACAGGGAGCGTTTCACTCTGAGGGCGGGTTCCCCACCCGCCCTCCTTGAAGAGGTGGACGCGATGAAGCGTGGCACGGCAGTGCGAAGCGCGGTGGTGTGGATGTCCGCGGTGGGCCTGATGGGCGCCTGTGGCGGTCAGCCGGAGCAGACCCCGGCGAACGGCGACACGGTGACGACGGCGACGCAGTCACTGGTGCCGGCTCCGCCCACGCCGTTCGATTCCTTCCTCTACATCGCGGGCAACCTCTCCGTGGGCAGCGCCGTGACGGGGAACACCGGCGTGACTGCGAACTACGAGGGCTACAAGCTCACCGTCCCCGCGCACACGCAGGTGGCGCTGGAGGTGACACACCTGGGCACGGGCATGGGCGTGGACACCGGCCTGTACGTGTACGGCCCGAAGACGCAGTACGGCTGGGGCTTCATGCCGCGCTACGGGGACGACGACTCCGGCTACGGCGAGCTGAGCAAGCTTCCGCTCGCGACCCTCAACCAGCCGGGTGAGTACCTGGTGGTGGTGGGCTGGAGCAACGGCCTGGCCAAGAACTACCGCCTCCAGGCCTCCTGCGTGGGCGGCGCGTGCGTGCCGAACCCCACCCCGGCGCCGGCCAATGCCCCGGTGACGCTGAAGGCGTTCCCGCTCGACGGGGAGCTCAACGCGGTGCTCGGCGGGGGCAATGCGTACCGCGAGGACATGTACTCGTTCCTGGACCGGTATGACTTCGCGTGGCCGTACTCGACGCCCGCGTCGCTGGACGCCGCCGCGGCGGTGGTGCTCGCGCGCAGCGAGTACCGCGGCTACCGCAACGACCCGAACCCGGGCACGTACAGCTACGCGGCGTTCCTGCCGCGGATGTACAGCCAGTTCCAGCCGCTGCACCAGGCCATCCTCGACCACTACGGCGACAGCGGCGCGAACGCGCAGGTGAAGAGCTACTTCCGCGAGTTCAGCACCGGCCCCAACGGCGACAACTGGCGCACGCTCAACATCATCCTCCTGCCCGAGTCCCGCCACGTCCTGGTGTACGAGCAGACCGCCCACGAAATCTGACGCGCACGCAGTCCCTTGAAAACACCACCGCCCTCCTCTTCGCGAACCGGAAGGGGAGGGCGGTCTGTTTTCGAAGCGCTGGGCTTCGAAGCGTCAACTCACGGCGCGTGGGCCGGGGCCGGCTCGTGCGACGGGGGCGTCTCCTCCTCACCGCTGGAGCGCTTCGCGTCCCCGCGCACCTTCTGCATGAGGATGTAGAGGCCCGGGATGAAGATGAGGTTGACGATGGTGGACACCAGCATGCCGCCGAACACCGCGGTGCCCAGCGAGTTGCGCGCCGCCGCGCCCGCGCCGGACGCCGTCATCAGCGGCACCACGCCCAGGAGGAACGCGATGGACGTCATGAGGATGGGGCGCAGGCGGACTTCCGCCGCCGTCACCACCGCGTCCAGCGCGCTCTTGCCCTGCTCGCGCAGCTGCTCCGCGAACTCCACGATGAGGATGGCGTTCTTGGACGCGAGGCCCACGAGCATCACCAGGCCCACCTGGCAGAACACGTCGTTGGCGAAGCCGCGCGCCACCTGCAACCCCAGCGCGCCCATGATGGCCAGCGGCACGGACAGGATGATGACGAACGGGAGGCTGAAGGACTCGTACTGCGCCGCCAGCACCAGGAACACGAAGAGGATGCCCAGGGCGAAGATGATCAGCGTCTGGCCGCCGGACTCCTTCTGCTCCAGGCTGATGCCCGTCCATTCCGACGACATGCCCTGCGGCAGCACCTGCTGGGCCACCTGCTCCATGGCGTCCAGCGCTTGCCCTGACGACACGCCGGGCGCGCCCTGGCCGTTGATCTCCACGGAGCGGAACAGGTTGTAGTGCTTGATGACCTGCGCGGAGACGATGGGCGTCACCTTCACCAGCGACTCCAGCGGGATCATGTCGCCGGCGTCCGTGCGCGCGTAGAACGAGCCGATGTCCTGGGGGCTGTCGCGGAACTGCTGCTCGGCCTGGACGTACACGCGGTAGGTGCGGCTGGCGTAGTTGAAGTCGTTGACGTACTGGCTGCCCATGTAGAGCTGCATCACGCCGAAGATCTGCTCAATCGGCACGCCCAGCGCCTTGGCCTTCTGGCGGTCCACCTCCACGTCCAGGATGGGCGTGTTGGCGTTGAAGGGGGTGAAGACGCCGCGCAGGCGGCCCTCCTCGTTGCCCTTCTGCACCAGCTCCTGCGTGGCGTTGGCCAGGTCCTCCAGCGAGTGGTTGCCGGCGACGTCCTCCACGATGAACTGGAAGCCGCCCACGCTGCCCACGCCGCGGATGGCGGGGGGCTGGAAGGGGAGGACGCGCGCGCTGCCAATCTTGCCCAGCGGCCCGCGCAGCCGCTCCACCAGCGCGGCCACGGACTGATCCTTCCCCGTGCGCTCCTCCCACGGCTTCAGGGCCGTGAAGACGGTGGCGTAGTTGGAGCCGTTGCCGCTGGGGGAGAAGCCACCGATGGCGAACATCACGTTCACCTCCGGCTGGGCCTTGAGCACCGCCTCCACCTCCTGGAGCACCTTCTCCGTCTGGGTGAGGGACATCCCCTCCGGCCCCTGCACGGAGATGATGACGTAGCCCTGGTCCTCATCCGGGATGAAGCCTGTGGGCGCGGAGCGGAACAGCATCACCGTGATGCCGATGCAGGCGAGGAACGCCACCAGCACGATGAGCGGGTGCACCAGCAGCTTGCGCAGCCCCTTGCCGTACATGTCGCGCGTCCAGTCCAGCACCTGGTCCACCTTGCGGAAGAACACCCACTTGGGGCCGTGGTGGTGCTTGAGCAGCCGCGCGGACAGGGCGGGCGTGAGCGTCAGCGCGCAGAAGGTGGACAGGGCCACCGACGCGGCGATGGTGAGCGCGAACTGGCGGTAGATGGAGCCCGTGGTGCCCGGGAAGAGGGCCACCGGGATGAACACCGCCACCAGCACCACGGAGATGGCCACCACCGCGCCGGCCACCTCCTTCATGCCTTCGCGCGCCGCCTGGAACGCGTTGAGCCCGCGCTCCGCCATCAGGCGCTCGATGTTCTCGATGACCACGATGGCGTCATCCACCACGAGGCCCGTGGCCAGCGTGAGGCCGAAGAGCGTGAGCGTGTTGATGGAGAAGCCCATCATGTAGACGAACGCGAACGTGCCCACCAGCGACACCGGCAGGGTGAGCGCGGTGATGAGCACGCTGCGCCACCCGTGCAGGAACAGGAAGATGACCAGGATGACGAGCGCGATGGCTTCAATGAGGGTGTGGATCACCTCGTTGACGGAGGCGCGCACCGCGAGCGTGGTGTCCGTGCCGGTGCGGTACTCCAGGCCCGGGGGGAAGGACTGCGCCAGGCGGTCCAGCTCCTTGATGACGCCGTCGCGCACGTCCAGCGCGTTGGCGGTGGGCAGCTGGAAGATGGCCAGGCCCACGCCGGTGCGGCCGTTGAAGCGCAGCACGGTGCCGTAGTTCTCCGCGCCCAGCTCCACGCGGCCCACGTCCTTCACCGTGACGGCCTTGCCGTCGTTGTTGCGCATGAGCACGATGTCGCCGAACTCCTCCGGCTCCACCAGGCGGCCCCGGGCGCGCACGGCGATCTGGTACGGCTGCTCGTCGCTGGACGGCGGCTGGCCCACCTGGCCCGCGGCCACCTGGAGGTTCTGCTCCTGGAGCGCGCGCACCACGTCCTGCGGCGTCATGTTCCGGCGCGCCAGCTCGGACGGATCCAACCACAGGCGCATGGAGAACTTGCGCTCACCGAAGATGCGCACCTCGCCCACGCCGCGCACGCGCTTGATCGCGTCCTTGAGGTTCACGTCCGCGTAGTTGGAGAGGAACTTCGCGTCGTAGCGGTTGTCCGGGGAGGACAGGCCCACCGTCAGCAGCATCTGGCTGGAGGCCTTGTTCACCACGATGCCCGTCTGGTTCACCTGCGCGGGCAGGCGGGCCGCGGCGCGGCTCACGCGGTTCTGCACGTCCACCGCCGCCACCTCGATGTTGCGCGTGGGGGCGAAGGTGACGGTGATGGTGCTGGTGCCGTCGTTGCTGCTGGTGGAGGTGATGTAGCGCATGTCCTCCACGCCGTTGAGCTCCTGCTCCAACGGGATGGTGACGGCGGACTCCACCACCTCGGCGCTGGCGCCGACGTAGGTGCTGGTGACGGTGACCTGCGGCGGCGCCAGGTCCGGGTACTGCGCGATGGGCAGCGTCGGGATGGCGATGACGCCCACCAGCGTCAGGATGATGGAGCAGACGATGGCGAAGACAGGCCTGCGGATGAAGAAGTCGACGAACACGGTGTGGCGCCTCTCTGGATTCGCCTGCTAGCGGCTGCCGCCGGTGGTGCCGCCGCCGCCGGACGCGGTGCGGGGCGGCGGGGAGGACTCGTCGGTGTTCACGGTGACCTGCTTGGGGATGACGGGCATCCCGTCGCGCAGCGCATGCAGCGATGACACCGCGACGAGGTCGCCCTGCTTCAGGCCACCCTCCACCACGTAGGACATGTCGCCCAGCTGGCCCAGGGCCACCGGGCGGCGCTCCACCTGCGTCTTGCCGTCCTTCGTCTCCACCACCATGGCGAAGGGCTGGCCGCTCTGGCGCACCACCGCGAGCGCCGGAATCTGGAGCGCGTCCCGCGTGGAGTACACCAGCCGCGCCCGCAGCAGCTCACTGGGGCGCAGGCCCACCGTGTTGCGGAAGGCGGCCTTCACCTCCACCAGCTGCGTGCGCGGGTCCGTCTGCGGCGCCACGTAGAAGACGGTGCTGGAGAGGATGACCTTGCCCTGCTGATCCAACAGCTCCAGCTGGGTGTCCGGCTTGAGCGACCGCGCGCGGAACGCCGGCACGGACACGCTGACCTCCAGCACATCCGCCTGGGCCACGGACGTGAGCACCGTGGTGGCGCTCACGTAGTCACCCACGCGCACCACCACGTCACCCATGGTGCCCGCGAACGGCGCGCGCACCACGTGGAATTGCAGCTGCACCTGGCGCTGGGCCACCGCCGCGCCCGCCGCGCGCGCCGCGGCTTCCGCCGCCTTCACCGCCGCCTGGGCGCGCTCCAGCTCCTGCACGCTGGCCAGGCCCTCTCGGTTGAGGGACTCGGTGCGCGCGAGCGTGCGCTTCGCCAGCTCCAGCTCCACCGCGGAGGAGCTCTGCTGGGCCTGGGCGCTGTCCAGCGCCGCGGTCTCCTGGCGCGCGTCCACCTCAATCAGCGGCGCGCCGGCCTCCACCTTCTGGCCGGGCTTCACCAGGATCTTCCGGATGTAGCCGTTCACCTGCGGCAGCACGGACACGCTCTGCCGCGACAGCAGCGAGCCCAGGTACTCGCCGGTGTCCCGCACCTCGTGCGGCGCCAGCGCCACCACCTGCACCTCGCGCGGCGGAGGCGCGGCCTTCGCCTCCGGCTTGCCCGAGCACCCGGCCACGCCAGCCACCAGCGCCGCGCCCCACACCGTCTTCGTCATCAGCGCCTTCAGGGGGCGTACCCTCGTCACCAGTCGCACCGGGCCTCCGTCAGGAACGCGTCCAGGCGGGCCTGGACGAGCTCGAATTCCCTCAAAACCAAAGCGAGCTGGGCCTGGCGGAGGGCGGCTCCGCTCTGGACCAGCTCCAAGCTGCTACCGCGTCCCACCTCGAAGGCCCGGCGCGAGAGCCGGTCCGTCCGGTCCGCCAGCTCCAGGGACTCGGCGGCGGTCTTCAACAAGGCTTCGGCCACTTCCACTCCACGCCGCGCGCGGGAAACCTCCACGCTCACGTTGCGGCGGGTGGCCTCGGACGACTGGGCGGCCTGCTCTTCAATGCCTTTGCGCTCACGCACGAGGCCTTCGCGCTGGCCCCCCTCCCACAGGGGGACGGAGAGCACCGCGGACACGTTCCAGGTGGCGAAGCGGCCAAAGCCGGGGTCGGTGGTGAAACCCACCAGCGTGCTGCTCAGCCCCAGGGTGGGCAGGTAGCCGGCGGAGGCCTGACGGCGGCTCTCGCGGGCCGCGTCCACGTTCGCCCGCTGGGCGACCAGGTCCGGGCGGTGGGTCAGGTCCTGCAGTGGGGCGCACTGCTGGCGCGTCGCTTCCACCAGCCCGCCCAGGTTGAAGTCCGGGTTGACGCCCACGCCGTGGTCCTCGCCCAGGGACAGCCCCAGCGACTCCCGCGTCCGGCGCAGCTGCTCATCCCCGGCCACCAGCGTCTGCCGGGCCACCGCCACGTCCTGGCTCACGCGCACCACGTCCAGCTGCGTGCCGGCGCCCAGCTCGAACGAGCGCTGGGTGATGGCGTAGCGCTCCAGGGCCTGACGCAGGCCCACGCGGTTGATCTCCGCGGCGCGCTCGGCGGCCACCGTGGCCACCAGCACCTGCGCCAGCCCCTGGGTGAGGCGGCGCTGCACGTCCTGGAGGTTGGCCACGGACGCGGACTCGGAGGACTTCGCGGACGACAGGCCCCGCCATGCGCCCACATCGATGAGCGTCTGGGTGAGGGACGCGGACACCGTGCCCAGGGGCGCGCTGGGACCGCTGACCCCGGTGCCGGTGTTGGAGCCGCCCACGAAGCCGCCGCCCGCGGCGGAGGGCACGTCCGGGTGGAGCACGTCCACGCCCACGCCCGCGGTGGCCCGCGCGTTGGGCAGCAAAAGGCCCAGCGACTGGCGCCACCGGCCCTGCGCGCGCGTCACGCCGGCCTCCGCGTTGCGCAGGTCCGTGGAGCGCTGGCGCACGCGGGTGAGGGCGTCGTCCCACGTCTTCACCTGCTCCTGCGCGGGCGGGACGGGCGTGAGCATGGGGTCGTCCACCTTCGGCTGGAAGGGGACGGTGGCCGGCGCGGAGGCGGCGGCGCTGGCTTCAGGTG
>NZ_RAVY01000225.1:0-14530 GCF_003611625.1 Corallococcus sp. CA054B | reverse complement strand
CTCCGGCACGCCCCGCCACAGCGCGAAGACGGCCAGCAGCGGCGTCAGCCAGCCCAGGAAGGTGCCGGTCTCCTCCGCGTTGGTGGACATCTTCATGCGCATGACGTTCAGGGAGAACTCACGCGCCTTCGCGGGCAGCTCCGACATCCAGGCCGAGCGCGTGTCCGGAATGAAGAACGCGTACAGGTCCGTGAAGTAGTCGGAGTCCCCGTGGTGGATCTGCAGCGGCGCGGGGAACGCATGCAGGAGCAGCGGCACCAGGGGCGGCACGCACGCGAGCCCCGCCGTGAGTCCCGCCACCGCCGCCCGGCGCACGAGCGGATCCCTCCACGTGTCCACGGACAACAGCGGCCCCCGCTTCCACCGCTCCGCCACCACCCACAGGAACGAGAAGAGCGCGATGTAGACGAGGTAGTAGTAGTCACACAGCAGCACGTACAACGCGCACAGCGCCAGCCCCACCAGCCACTTGCGCTTGCCCTCGTCCAGCCAGCGGAAGAAGAAGAGCAGGTAGAGCGGCAGCCCCTCCAGCGCGGAGAGGTTCAGGTGCGCCGTCGCGTGGGTGAGGTGGTAGCGCGAGAAGTTGAACACGCACGCGCCCGCCAGCGCCGCAGCCGCCGCGAGCCAGGGCCCATGGCCCGCGCGTTCCAGCAGGTAGCGGAAGAGCAGCCACGACGTGTAGCCCGTCAGCACGAACGAGCCGAACAGCACCACGTTGTACGCCGTCTCCACGGACATGAACGGCAGCAGCACCACGCCCCACAGCGTCTTCGCGGGCGCGAGCGTGTGCCAGTACAGCTCCGCACCCAATGGCCAGTGGAGGAGGGGCGCGAAGAAGGGGTTCTGCGGCTGCACCCAGAGGGCCTGCCGCATCCACCACAGGTGCCACATGTTCATGTAGACGTCTTCGCGTCCGCCCATCACGTGTCCCTTCATCTGGGACACGAGCGGCCAGGTGTGGAACGCCGACAGCGCGAAGAACGTGAGCAGCACCAGCGGGTGCAGCACCCGCCGCATCAAGGGGGACATAGGCGCGAGGGACGGCTTTAGAGGGGGCGCTCGGCGGCCATCAGCATGTTGTCGCCCAGGTTGAACGGGATGGACCAGCTGGGCGGCACGCCCCGCCGTACCAGCTCCAGCACCGGCGCCGAGGGCGTGAAGCTCGCGCCCACCTTCCGCAGCAGGTAGTCCGCGGAGATGATGTGCGTGTACGTCCGGACGTCCGTGACGCGGAAGCCCACCTCCTCCAGCAGCATCGCCAGGGTGCGGCGGCCGAAATAGAAGAGGTGCATGTCCATCAGCCACGGCCACTGCCCGCCCATGAGGCGCGCCAGCAGGCTGCCCGCGTCGATGGTGGACAGGTAGATGCGGCCTCCGGGGCGCACCAGCTCCAGCGCCGCCTTCAGCTCCTCGCGCGGATCCGCGAAGTGCTCCACCACGTCCCACAGCGTCACCACGTCGTACTGAAGGCCCTTCGCCGCCAGCTCCCGCAGGGGGACGCCGTGCACCGTGAAGCCCAGGCTCCGCGCGTTGCCGGCCGCCCAGCGCGACAGCTCCAGCCCCTCCGGGCGGAAGCCCGCCTCGCGCGCCACGTCCAGGAAGTAGCCGCAGTAGGCCCCCACATCCAGCAGCGTGCGGTCCTGGGCCGGGCCCAGCTCGCGCAGCACGCGGCGGAAGGTGTGGTAGCGGTTGTCCTTCTCCGCGACGTAGAGCGGGTCCTCCACGTCCTGGTACGCCTGGAGCAGCGTGTCCGGGGACAGGAGGGGCCACTGGAACATCATCCCGCAGTCCTCGCAGCCCCAGATGGGCGGGTGGCTCCGGTGGCCGAAGGACGTGCAGTTGTAGGCCGCCGCGCCCTGGGCCTGCGTTCCGCCGCGCGCCCGGTGACGCAGCCGCAGGCGCCCTCCCCTGCACAGGTAACAGGCATCCGGCACGGGGGCCAGGTGCGGTTCGGAGGCACGACGAGCGGCGTTGTCCATCATGGCGGCGCACCGTAGCCGCAGAGGCCCACCGCCTCAACACGTCGGGCAGGGCAAATCCGGCCCATGACGTCCATCGCACCCGACAGCCTCCAGGCCCTAAGCTGCCTGCCTCCCATCCCGCTCGAAGTCTCGTGACATGCGCGCCTTGAACAACCCCGTCTCCGCCCCTGCCCCGTCGCTCCAGCTGGGCCTCCCGGGCTTCTCCTTCGAAGACCTGTACCGCCCCAGTGGCCTGCGCCGGCTGGCGGAGCGCTTCGACGCGCGACTCCAGGGCGATGCGCCCGACCTGTTCCAGGCCTTTGACACCTACCGCGGGTCCGGAGGCACCAGCCTCTCCGGCCCGGCGGAATCCGAGCTGCTCATCCAGGTGGCCCGTCACGTCTCGCGCTTCATCGCCACGCTCTTCGGCATCACGCCGGAGTCCGAGCGGCTGGCGCGTCATCTGCGCGGCGAGCTGCCCCTCTTCGACTTCAAGCGCGAGTTCATCACGCGCCGCGTCTTCAAGAAGGGCGCGCAGGACCGCCCGACGCTCGCGGAGTTCCCGTCGCTGGACGAGCGCATGCGCCTGCTCATGCGGCTGGGCTTCCCGGACGCGCTCGCGCACGGCGACCTGGAGCGCGGCCTCGCGGAGTCCATCCTCACGCTGCTCGACCTGGAGCGGCTCTACTCCGGCAACCTGCCGCCCGCGAACCAGGAGCGCGCCCCCGCCCTGCGCGAGCGCTGGGCCGCCCTGCGCGCCGCGCTCACCGCCACCCCCGAGGGCATGGAAGCGTTCGGCTCCAGCCTGGTGACGAAGGGCGACGACGCGGCGGAGCTCCAGGCCGTGCGCGCGCTGCTGTCGCTGGCGGACCGGTGGACGTACGCCCGCGCGCTGCACCCGGAGACCAAGGCCCTCTTCCACACCTGGGCCACGCTCAGGCTGCCCAAGCCGCTGGTGTTCGACCAGCTGGTGCAGCTGCAGCGCCCGGACGCCCAGCTGGAGGAGAAGACGGAGGGCCTGGAGCACCACCTGCGCCACCGCGACGGCTTCAAGCTCACCGACCGCCGGGGCACCCCGCGTGACGTGATGAACGAGGTGGACTACTGCGTCATCTGCCACGAGCGGCAGAAGGACTCGTGCAGCAAGGGCTTCCCCGCGAAGGACCCGGTGGCGGAGGGGCACTCGTTCAAGAAGAACCCGCTGGGCATCCCCCTCACCGGCTGTCCGCTGGACGAGCGCATCTCCGAAGCCCACGCGCTCAAGCGCGAGGGAGACTCCGTGGCCGCGCTGGCCATGGTGACGCTGGACAACCCCATGTGCGCGGGCACCGGCCACCGCATCTGCAACGACTGCATGAAGGCCTGTATCTTCCAGAAGCAGGAGCCGGTGAACATCCCGCTGGCGGAGACGGCCACGCTCACGGACGTGCTGGAGCTGCCCTGGGGCTTCGAAATCCACGGCCTGCTCACGCGCTGGAACCCGCTCAACATCCGCCGTCCGTACGCCCTGCCCTACGTGGGCCGCAACGTGATGGTGGTGGGCCTGGGCCCCGCCGGCTACACGCTGTCGCACTACCTGCTCAACGAAGGGTTCGCCGTCACCGGCGTGGACGGCCTCAAGATTGAGCCGTTCCCCGACGAGCTGGTGGGCCGCAACGGCCACGCGCTCCAGCCCATCCGCGACTGGAGCAAGCTGACGCGCGAACTGGACGAGCGCGTGCTGGAGGGCTTCGGCGGCGTGTCCGAGTACGGAATCACCGTGCGCTGGGACAAGAACTTCCTCACCCTCATCCACCTGACGCTCGCGCGCAGGGAGGGCATGCGCATCTACGGCGGCATCCGCTTCGGCGGCACGCTGACGGTGGAGGACGCATGGGAGCTGGGCTTCGACCACGTGGCCATCGCCGCGGGCGCGGGCCGCCCCACCATCATCGGGATGAAGAACAACCTCATCCGGGGCATCCGCAAGGCATCCGACTTCCTGATGGCGCTGCAGCTCACGGGCGCCTTCAAGCGCGACTCACTGGCGAACCTCCAGGTGCAGCTGCCCGCCATCGTCATCGGCGGCGGCCTCACCGGCATCGACACCGCCACGGAGCTGATGGCGTACTACCCGGTGCAGGTGGAGAAGACGCTGGAGCGCCACGAGAAGCTGGTGGCGGACCTGGGTGAGGCCTCTGTCCTCGCGCGCCTGGACGCAGAAGAGCGCGCCACCTACCAGACCTTCCTGGAGCACGGCCGCGCCATCCGCGCGGAGCGCCAGAAGGCCCACGCGGAAGGCCGTGCTCCGGACTTCATCCACCTGGTGCGTGCATGGGGCGGCGTGAGCCTGGTGTACCGCCGGGGCCTCACGGAGTCCCCCGCCTACCGCCTCAACCACGAAGAGGTGTCCAAGGCGCTGGAGGAGGGCATCCGCTTCATCGAACGGATGAGCCCCACGGAGGCGCTGCAGGACGACTCGGGCGCGGTGCGCGCCATCCGCTTCGAGCGCATGGTGACGGTGGACGGCAAGCTCAAGGGAAGCGGCCAGCTCTTCGAGCTGCCCGCGAAGACGGTCTGCGTGGCCGCGGGCACGTCCCCCAACGTCACCTACGAGAAGGAGTACCCGGGCACCTTCCAGCTCGACGAAGCGAAGGAGTACTTCCAGGGCCACGAGCTGGTGGAGGACGGCAGCGGCTTCAAGCTCCAGCCGGTGGAGGCCCAGGAGGACCCCGAGGCGAAGGTGGGCTTCTTCACGTCCTACCAGCGCGACGGCCGCTTCGTGTCCTTCTACGGCGACAACCACCCGACCTACGCGGGCAACGTGGTGAAGGCCATGGCCAGCGCGAAGGACGGCCATCCCCAGGTGGCGCGCCTGTTCGCGAAGGAGGTCGCGGGCCTGGACTTCAGCGACACGGCCGCGCAGGACGCGCGCGAGTCGAAGCGCGCCGCCCACTTCGCGAAGCTGGACGAGGCCTTCCTCGCCACCGTCGTCGGAGTGAACCGGCTCACGCCGACCATCGTGGAGGTGGTGGTGAGGGCGCCCTTCGCCGCCAGCCACTTCGCCCCCGGCCAGTTCTACCGGCTCCAGAACTTCGAGCGGAACGCGCCGCTCGTGGACGGCGTGCGCCTCACCATGGAGGGCCTGGCCCTCACCGGTGCATGGGTGGACAAGGAGAAGGGCCTGATGGGCACCATCGTGCTGGAGATGGGCTCCTCCTCACGCCTGTGCGCGGCGCTCAAGCCCGGCGAGCCCGTCGTGCTGATGGGCCCCACGGGCGCGCCCACGGAGCTTGGCCACAACGAGACGGTGGTGCTGGTGGGCGGCGGCCTGGGCAACGCGGTGCTCTTCTCCATCGCGCGCTCGCTCAAGGCCGCGGGCTGCCGTGTGGTGTACTTCGCGGGCTACCGGCTGAAGTCGGACTCGTTCAAGCAGGATGAGATTGAAGCCGGCACCGACCAGGTCATCTGGTCCGTGGACTCCGGCGACCTCCTGGACGTGCGCCGTGCACAGGACGCGGCCTTCCGGGGCAACGTGGTGCAGGCCATGGTGGCGTACGCGGAAGGGAGGCTGGGCGTGAAGCCCGTCATCTCCTTGAGCGAGGTGGACCGCATCATCGCCATCGGCTCGGACCGGATGATGCGCGCGGTGGCGGAGGCGCGGCACGGCGTGCTCCAGCAGTTCCTCAAGCCGGGGCATGAGGCCATCGGGTCCATCAACTCCCCCATGCAGTGCATGATGAAGGAGATCTGCGCCCAGTGCCTCCAGCGGCACGTGGACCCCGTCACCGGCAAGGAGACGTGGGTCTTCTCCTGCTACAACCAGGACCAGCGGCTGGATCACGTGGACTTCGTCAACCTGAACCAGCGTCTGCGCGGCAACACGGTGCTGGAGAAGCAGGGCGACGCCTTCCTCGCGCAGCTGTTGAAGAAGGCGCCCCAGCTCAAGCGGGTGTAGCTACCGCCGCACGCCCGCGAAGGCCTTGAGCATGTCCTGATAGTTCTTCGTCAGGTCGGCCTCGCGGGACAGCACCACGTCCACGTTGGCGTCGCCGAACTCCCGGCGCGCCTCCGGGAGCTTCTGGAAGGTCTCCACCTGGAGCCGCATGGACTCCACCTGCGGCGCCAGCTCCTTCTGCTGCTCCTCCGGCATGCGGGCCTGGAGCGCCTCCAGCTTCTTGAGCTCCTCCTCGTACTGGAGCGTGCGCCCCATCTGCCGCTGGCTGATGACGGCGGTGACGACTTCCGCGATGCGGTTGACCTCGTCCGTGGACAGCCCCGCCGCCTGGCGCGCGTCGGACTCCGCCTGCGCCTTGCGCTCGATGAGCTTCAGGCCGCTCTTGGCCTTCTCCATCGCCTGGGGCGTGCCCGCGTCCAGGAGCGGCCCCATGTCCTGCAGGCTGCGCATCAGAGACCCGTACACCTCCAGCATCTTGCGCTGATAGCCGACGTACGCCTCCAGCTTCTCCTTCGTCACGGTGTAGGGACCGGACGGCACGTCCTCGCCGGCCTCACCGGCCTCCCCACCTTCCAGGCGGGCGACCGTCTCCCTGGCGTCACCGCCCCCTTCCGGGCCTTCCGCCGCGTCCTTGCGACAGGCGGACAGGGCCAGGACGACGGCCAGACACCCCCACGACTTGCGCATGCCACCTCCCGTAACCGCCAATGGGTGGCCAGTGTATGCTCCGGCTGGCCCCGCGAACGGCGGTTCCCGAACGCCCGCGATGGGCAGGCTGTTCCGGGCACTGAACATTCGACTCATTACCTTTGACCAACCGGGCCACGGTCATGTACGAACCGCGGTCCTGTCGCGATCGGTGGAGGGACTTTGAGGATTTTCCTGGTAAGGCACGGCGATGCGGACGCGGAGATCCCCGAGGGTCTCGGCGACGAGGCGCGCGCGCTGACCGCGAAGGCCCGTACGAACGTCGCAGCGCATTTCGCGTCGCTGTCCGAGCGCATGGGGCCCATCAGCCTCATCCTCACCAGCCCGCTGGTGCGCACGGTGCAGACGGCGCAGATCCTCTCCTACTCCGTGAAGCATGAAGGCCTCCTGCGCGTGCATCGCTGCCTGCTGCCGGACATGCCGGTGGGCGCGGTGGAGCCCGTGCTCAAGGAGTACTCCGACGAGAACCTCGTCCTGGTGGGCCACCAGCCCTCCATGGGCGCGCTGGCGGCGCACCTGTTGGGGATGCAGTCCTTCCCCAAGCCGGTGAACCCGGGCACGGTCATCGCCATGGAGTGGCCGGACACGCCCACCAGCACGGAAGACCAGGTGCCCGGTGAGAAGGGGGAGAACCCCCCGGCGCAGCACCTGAAGTTCCTGTTCTACGCCGCCCCCGGCCAGCAGGTCCTCGACGTCATCCAGTGACGTCCGGGAGCGCGGCCATGATGGACGAAGCCCGCTACCATTCCCTCGTGGCCGCCGCGTTCAAGCGCATCCTGGCGGCCGCGGACACCTTCGACCCGGACGTGCTGGAAGCCGAAGCCACCGGTGACAAGGTGACGCTCACGGCCGCGTCCGGCGAGAAGTGCATCATCAACACCCAGCGCGCCGTGTGGCAGATCTGGGTGGCCGGCCAGGGCCAGGGCATCCACTTCAGCCACGACGACGCCACCCGCGCCTGGAAGGACGACAAGGGCAAGGGGCTGGAGCTGTTCGCCTTCGTCTCGGACGTGGTGCGGCACCTCACCGGCGAGCCGCTCGTCTATCCGTCCTGAAGGCCCGTCTGGGTTCCTTCTGAAGTCCGGAAGGAGGCCCGTGGCTTGAAGGCCACGGGCTTCCAGGGGTGAGACGGCTCAAACCGTCATCACTTCCTTCTCCTTCTTGGCGACCAGGTCGTCCACCTGCTTGATGCCGGCGTCGGTCGCCTTCTGGACCTCGTCCGTGCGGCGCTTGAGGTCGTCCTCGGTGATCTTCTTGTCCTTCAGCTGAGCCTTGAGGGCCTCGTTCGCGTCGCGGCGGATGTTGCGGATGGCGACCTTGTGCTCCTCGCCCTTCTCCTTCACCTGCTTCGCGATCTTCTTGCGCGTCTCCTCGGTGAGCGGAGGAAAGGGCAGGCGGATCATCTCGCCGTCGTTCATCGGGTTGACGTCGAGGTTCGCCTCACGGAGGGCCTTCTCGATGTCCTTCAGCACGCCCTTGTCCCAGGGCTTGATGACGATGAGGCGGGGCTCCGGGGCGCTGATGCTGGCCACGCCGTTGAGCGGCGTGGGCGTCCCGTACTGGTTCACCTTGATGCCGTCCAGGATGTTGGTGTTCGCGCGGCCAGTGCGCGCCTTGGCCAGCTCCCGCTTGAGGTCTTCCACCGACTTGTCGATACGGCTCTTCAGATCCGCCGCGTCAGCCATTGTGCGTCTCCTGTCAGAAGTGGGGTTGTTGTCAGTCCCGTCCGTGGCGTCTCTAGGCCCAGACCGTCTCGGCCGCGCCGACGACGGTGCCGAACTCGCCGTGGCCCGTGACGGCGCGCTGGATGTTCCCGCGCGTGCCCAGGTCGAACACGATGATGGGCAGCTTGTTGTCCATGCACAGCGAGATGGCCGTGGAGTCCATCACGTTGAGGTTCTGCTTGAGGACGTCCATGTACGTGAGCGTCCGGTAGCGCTTCGCGGTCGGGTCCTTCTTCGGGTCCGCGTTGTAGACGCCGTCCACCTTGGTGGCCTTGAGGATGACCTGCGCGTTGATTTCCATCGCGCGCAGCGACGCGGCCGTGTCGGTGGTGAAGTAGGGGTTGCCCGTGCCCGCGGCGAAGATGACGACGCGGCCCTTCTCCAGGTGCCGCACGGCGCGCCGGCGGATGTAGGGCTCGGCGATCTGCTCCATCTTGATGGCGGACTGCACGCGCGTCTTCAGCCCCTGCTTCTCCAGCGCGTCCTGCAGCGCCATGGAGTTGATGCAGGTGGCGAGCATGCCCATGTAGTCCGCGCTCGCGCGGTCCATGCCCTCCGTGGCCCCAGCGACGCCGCGGAAGATGTTGCCGCCGCCAATCACGAGGGCGATTTCCAGGCCCGTTCTGGAGAGCTCCGCGACTTCCTCCGCGATGCGCGTGAGGGTGGGCGGGTGGATGCCGTACTTCCCCTCGCCCATCAGGGCTTCGCCCGACAGTTTGAGGAGGATGCGCTTGTAGGGAGAGGTGGATTCGGACATACGCGACCGCTTCTATCCCCCGCCCCGCGCCCAGGCAACGACGGAAGTCGTGACGCGCGCCGCACCGTCAGATGCCGGGCGGACGGACGCGAAGAAAGCGGGTCCTGGAATACCAAGGGCCGCGTTCCCGGCGCCCTTCCCCACAAGAGGAAGAGCCCCAGTCACGCGGCCCCGGGGGAGCTGCGGTCCAGCGAGAGGCGCTTAGGCCTGGCCCAGCGTCTTGGCGACCTCGGCGGCCAGGTCGTCCTTCTTCTTCTCGATGCCCTCACCCACCTCGTAGCGGACGAAGCGGCGCACGGAGACCTTCTCGCCAATCTTGGCGGCGCGCTCGTTGATCATCTCGCCGACCTTCTTCTTGTCGTCCTTCACCCAGAGCTGGTCCACCAGGCAGACGCCCTCGTAGTACTTCTCCATCTTGCCCACGAGGATCTTCTCCAGCATCGCCTCGGGCTTGCCCTGCTGCTTGAGCAGCTCGCGCTGGATCTCCTTCTCCTTGTCCATCGCCTCGGCGGGGACCTCCTCGCGGCGGACGAACTTGGGGTTGGCCGCGGCGATCTGCATGGCCACTTCCTTCGCCAGCTCCTGGAAGTCCGGGTTGCGAGCGACGAAGTCCGTCTCGCAGTTGACCTCCACGATGACGCCGATGCGGCCGCCGTGGATGTAGGAGGTCACGATGCCTTCGGCGGCGACGCGGCCGGCCTTGCCCTCGGCCTTGGAGATGCCCTTCTTGCGCAGCCACTCCGCGGCCTTCTCGAAGTCGCCACCGGACTCGGCCAGCGCCTTCTTGCAGTCCATCATGCCCGCGTTGGTGCGCTCGCGGAGGTCCTTCACCATCTGGGCGGTGATCTCAGCCATGTCGTGTCTCTTTCTTCATCGGCTCCGAGCCCGGCGGCGTGCGCAGGGGGCGGAGGACTGGGGTTCTGGGTACTGATGCCAAGGACGTAGAAAATGGAGACGGCCGGACAGCGGGCCTTGAGAGGTGCCGCCCGGCCGAACTCCGGATACCGCGATGGGAGGCGATGAGGCCGGGCGGTTACTCCGCCGCCGGCGTGCTCTCGCCGCCACCCTCGGGCGCCTGCTCCGTGGGGGCCGCGGTGGCCTTCATCTCCACGACAGGGCCGCGGCGCTCACCGCCACGGTCACCGCCACCCCGGCGGTCGTCACGGCGGTCATCGCGGCGGTCGCCACGGCGCGGACCCCGGCGGTCGTCACGGCGGTCGCCGCGGTCGTCACGGCCCTCGCGCTCCTCCTGCTCGTCGCGCTCGGCGGCGCCGGACGCACGGTAGCGCGCCGCACCCTCGAGGCACGCGTCGGAGATCTTCGACGTGAAGAGCTTGATGGAGCGGATGGCGTCGTCGTTGCCCGGGATGACGAAGTCGATGCCGTCCGGATCGCAGTTGGTGTCCACCAGGCCGATCACCGGGATGCCCAGGCGGGTGGCCTCGTGGATGGCGATGTGCTCCTTCTTCGGGTCGATGACGAACACGCAGCGGGGCAGCTTCGCCATGTTCTTCACGCCGCCCAGGTTCTTCTCCAGCTTCTCGCGCTCGCGCTCCAGCTGGGCGACTTCCTTCTTGGGCAGCACCTCGAACGTGCCGTCCTCGGCCATCTTCTCGAGCGTCTTCAGGCGGTCGATGCCCTGCTTGATGGTCTTGAAGTTCGTCAGCGTGCCACCCAGCCAGCGGCTGGTGACGTGGAACTGACCGGCGCGGGCGGCCTCCTCCTGGATGACGTCCTGCGCCTGCTTCTTGGTGCCGACGAAGAGCACGGACCCGCCGCGCGCCGTGATGTCCGCCACGAAGCGGAAGGCCGCGCGGGCCATGGTCACGGTCTTCTGCAGGTCGATGATGTAGATGCCGTTGCGGGCACCGAAGATGTAGGGCTTCATCTTCGGGTTCCAGCGCTTGGTCTGGTGGCCGAAGTGAACACCGGCCTCGAGGAGCTGGCGCATCGTGATGCCGCTCGCGGCGGCCATCGCCTGGGCCTGGGTCTGCGTATCCTGCTGGGTATCCATGGTGCGTGTACCTTCCGGTTGTTCCGCCACGCGCGTTGAGACAGCTGCCAGTCCTGGCCCTTCCACCGTGGAGGGGCACCGGGGACCGGTGACACGCGTGTGAGTAGTGGGTGTTGCGGTGTTGCCGACTGCCTCGGGCGGTGAAGCCCGGCCCCTCTACATAACGGGGCGCGGCGTCCTTAGCAGAACGCTTGAGAGGGGCGCAAGCTTCGGCACACCGTCCGTCCGGGTCCCACCCTCCGGAGGCTGCTCCCCTCCCCTCCAGCCAGCCAGGAAGACGACCGGCGCGGCCCCCGCTCCCCTTTCCAGGGAGGGCGACCGCGCCGGAGGGCGCTTCCAGCAGGTGCTCAGCGGCCTACGGATTCGCTTCGTTGGCCCCGTGGCACTTCTTGTACTTGCGGCCGCTGCCGCAGGGGCAGGGCTCGTTGCGGCCCACGGGCTTGGGGCCGGCCGCGGCCTCGCGCTGGGCGACCGGGGTGGCGGTGGCCTCCTCGAGCTTCCCCTCGGCGTCCGCGCGGCCCGCCACGGCCTGCTTCTGCTGCTGGGCCAGCTGGCGCTGGATGCGGGCGGTCTCCTCCGCCGCGTTGGAGGCGGAGCGGGCCTGCACGCGCATCATCTGGCTGACGAACTGCGTCTTGATGGCGCCCAGCATCTGGATGAAGCCCGAGTAGCCTTCCTTCTTGTACTCCTGCTTCGGGTCCTTCTGGCCGTAGCCGCGCAGGCCGATGCCCTGGCGCAGGTGGTCCATGGCCAGCAGGTGGTCCTTCCACAGCTGGTCGATGGTGGCCAGGTACCGGTACTGCAGGAAGCGCATGAAGTCCTCGCCGAACTCCTGCTCGCGGGCCGTGAAGACCTTTTCCGCCGCCGCGTAGATCTGCTCCTGGAGCTCGTCGCGGTCGCCGACGCCCTCGAAGGACATCTCCAGGTTGAGCGACTCCTTCACGGAGTTGGACAGCGAGGCGATGTCCCAGGTGTCGGAGCTGCGCGTGGGGGCGTAGGTGTCCGTCATGGACACGACGACGTCCTCCACCGCGTCCAGCACCATCTCCCGGAAGTCCGCCCAGGAGATGACGCGCTCGGAGCGCGTCTTCACGCGCGTCTTCAGGTCCTCCTCGTACTCCACGAGGGGGATGCCCGCGCCCGACGCGAGCACCTGGCGGCGCAGCTTGTAGATGGTGCGCCGCTGCTGGTTCATCACGTCGTCGTACTCGAGCAGGTTCTTGCGGATGTCGAAGTTGTGGCCTTCGACCCGCTTCTGCGCGCCCTCGATGGCGCGCGAGAGCCACACGTGCTCGATGACCTCGCCCTCCTCCATGCCCAGGCGCTCCATCAGCATCTGGATGCGCTCGGACCCGAAGATGCGCATCAGGTCGTCTTCGAGGGACAGGAAGAAGCGGCTGGCGCCCGGGTCACCCTGGCGGCCGGCGCGGCCACGCAGCTGGTTGTCCACGCGGCGGGACTCGTGGCGCTCCGTGCCGATGATGAAGAGGCCGCCGGCGGCCATGACCTCTTCACGCTCGCGCTTGGTGAGTTCCTCGTTGTTGGCCTTGACCGTCGCGAAGCGCTTCTCGTAGTCCGCCAGCGCCGCCTGGTAGGCGGTGAGATCCAACGGCTGGCCGTCGACCGCTTCGGGCGGCTCCGGCGGCGGGCCCATCTCGCTCTTGGTCATGACCTCCGCGTTGCCGCCCAGGAGGATGTCCGTGCCGCGGCCGGCCATGTTGGTGGAGATGGTGACCGCGCCCTTGCGGCCCGCCTGCGCGACGATGTCCGCCTCGCGCTGGTGCGCCTTGGCGTTGAGGACGTTGTGGGCCACGCCGCGCTTCTTGAGGAAGTTGGACACCACCTCGCTCTTGGCGATGGACACCGTGCCCACGAGCACCGGCTGACCGGCCTTGTGCAGCTCCTCGATCTGGGCGGCGACGGCCTCGAACTTCTCGCGCTCCGTCTTGTAGACCACGTCCTGGTCGTCGCGGCGCTGCGGCGCACGGTTGGTCGGGATGACGCGCACGTCCAGGTTGTAGATCTTCGCGAACTCTTCGGCTTCCGTGTCCGCGGTGCCCGTCATGCCGGACAGCTTGGAGTACATGCGGAAGTAGTTCTGGAACGAGACCGTGGCGAGCGTCTGGTTCTCGTTTTCGATCTTCACGCCTTCCTTGGCCTCGATGGCCTGGTGGAGGCCGTCGGACCAGCGGCGGCCCTGCATGAGGCGGCCGGTGAACTCGTCGACGATCTGCACCTCGCCGTCCTTCACCACGTAGTCCTTGTCGCGCTTGTAGAGCGTGTGCGCGCGCAGGGCCTGCTCGACGTGGTGGAGGGTTTCGATCTCCCCCGGGTCGTAGAGGTTGCCGACGTTGAGGCGCTTCTGGAGCTTGTCGATGCCGTCGTCGGTGAGGGCCACCGAGCGGTGCTTCTCATCCAGGGTGTAGTCCTGGTCCGGCACGAGGCCCGGGATGACCTGGTCCACCCGGTAGTACTTGTCGGTGCTGTCCTCGGTGGGACCGGAGATGATGAGCGGCGTGCGGGCCTCGTCGATGAGGATGGAGTCCACCTCGTCGACGATGGCGTAGTTGAGCTCGCGCTGGACGTAGTCCTGCAGACGGAACTTCATGTTGTCGCGCAGGTAGTCGAAGCCGAACTCGTTGTTCTGGCCGTACGTGATGTCCGAGCGGTACGCCTCCTGGCGCTGCTTGTCGGACAGCTCGTGGAGCACGCAGCCCGTCGTCATGCCCAGGAACTTGTAGACGCGGCCCATCCACTCCGCGTCGCGGCGGGCCAGGTAGTCGTTCACGGTGACGACGTGAACGCCGCGGCCGGACAGGGCGTTGAGGTAGGAGGGCAGCGTCGCGGTGAGCGTCTTGCCTTCACCGGTGCGCATCTCCGCGATGCAGCCCTCGTGAAGGAACATGCCGCCGATGAGCTGCACGTCGTAGTGACGCTGGCCGATGACCCGGCGCGCCGCCTCGCGGGTGAGGGCAAAGGCCTCGAACAACAGGTCGTCGAGCGGCTTGCCGTTCGCGATCTCCTGCTTCATCCGGGCGGTTTCGCGCGCGAAGTCATCGTCCTGGAGGGCCTTCATGCGGCCTTCCAGTTCGTTGATGCGGGCGACCTTCAGGCGGGCTTTCTTGAGCTCGCGCTCATTCTTGGTCCCGATGAGCTTCTTTAGCGTCCATTCAATCATGTTGGCTCTCTCGCCGGAGGATCCACGAAGGAGCGCGGCGAGTGAAGGGAATTCCCAGGAGATGTAAGGGAGAACCAGACCAAAACCACGCGCGCCCCCCGAAACTTCCTCTCGGCTGGCCGCCCGGCGCGCGGTGGCCCAGAGTAAAGCGGAACCGAGTCCACGCAATGTCCCCTAAGCAGATTCACCGTCCCCGCGCCGCGAAGAGTTCTTCCGGCCGCTCCTCCCCGGGCCCCCGCCGACCAGGCGCC
>NZ_RAVY01000224.1:0-14646 GCF_003611625.1 Corallococcus sp. CA054B | reverse complement strand
AAGCCCAGCCCGTCGAACAGGAAGCCCCAGTCGATGAGGTCCGCCGCCGTACGTCCCCGAGCGCGAGGAGACGAACGCGCCGGCGGACCTCATCGACTGGGGCTTCCTGTTCGACGGGCTGGGCTTCGTGCGCAGGGCCATCTTCCGGCACTGGTTCCTGGGGCTGTGCATCGTCGCGGTGATGGCGGGGCTGGGTTCGGCGGCGGCGAAGCTGATGCCGCGCAAGTACCACGTCGAAACGCGGATGCTGACGTACCGCAACCTCATCATCTCCTCGCTGGTGAACCCGGGCCGGTCCATCCCGGTGGAGGCGGATCAGCCCACGCGCGCCGCGTGGGAGATGGTGCTCAGCCGCGGCAACCTCAAGTCCGTGGTGAAGAACGCGAAGCTCATCGAGTACTGGGACCACATGCGGTCCCCCATCAGCCGCCTGAAGGAGCAGCTGCTGAAGAAGGCTCCGCCTCCCATGACGGACGAGGAGAAGGAGGAGGCGCTCATCGCGATGCTGGAGACCAGCCTCATCGTGATGGCGGAGGGCGGCAGCGGCACGGTCACCATCGGGGTGGACTGGAGTGATCCGCAGATGGCCTTCAACATCGTGGAGGCCGCGGCGCAGAACTTCCTGGACATGCGCCATGAGTCGGAGATGGGCGCCATCTCCGAGTCCGTGAACATCCTCCAGGGCCAGGTCGCCAACGAGGCCGCGAACATCAAGCAGGCCATCGCGGACCTGGAGCGCGCGGTGCGGGCCGCGGATGCGCGCCGCAAGAAGAAGGAAGCGGACCCCAAGCAGGCCAGCGCGCGGCAGGCGCTGCTCCAGACGGACCACGCGCTCGCGCAGCTGAAGTTCCTGGTGCAGGCCAAGCGCCGCGCCATCCGCGACGTGGAGGAGTTCCGCGGCCGCCGGCTCACGGAGCTGCGCGCGCAGCTGGCGGAGCAGCGCGTCGTGTTCTCCCCGCAGCACCCGGTGATCGTCGACCTGGAGCAGCGCGTGGCGACGATGCAGGCGGACTCGCCGCAGCTGACGTCCCTGCGCTCCGAGGAGCAGTCGCTCATCCAGGAGTACCTGCGCATGGGCGGCACGGACGTGGACTCCACGACCGAGGGCACGAGCCTGGCGGCGGGCTTCGGCGCGCCCATGGCGGGCGCGATGCTGGGCACGCCGGATGATCCGGAGGTGGCGGTGGCCACGGACCGGATGCGCATGGTGGTAATGCGGCACCAGGAGAAGCTGCGCCGGTTGGACCAGGCGCAGACGGAGCTGGAGATTTCGAAGGTCTCCATGAAGCACCGCTACAGCGTGCTGTTGCCGGCGCTCTTCCCGGAGAAGCCGTCCAAGCCGAACCCGAAGCTCATCGCCATCGCGGGCGTGGTGGGCGGGGTGGCGCTGGCGGTGTTCGCGGCGGTGGCGCTGGACATCATGCGCCGCCGGGTCCTGGAGAAGTGGCAGGTGGAGCGGCTGCTCAAGTTGCCGGTGCTGGCGGAGCTGGAACGGCGCTGAAGGTTCGTGCGCTCGGCCGTCCTGTGATGGCGCGAGCGCGGGGGTGACACTGTCGTGACGGTCTGGACCTGGGTGGACGTGGCGCTGTGCGTGGGACTGCTGCCGGTGGTGGTGGGCTGCGGCTACCTGCTGCTCCTGACGCTGTTGTCGGGGCGCAAGGCGGCGCCGGTGCCGCCGTCGCCGGCGGTGCGGAAGTTCGACGTCATCATCCCCTCGCACAACGAGGAGCTGGGCATTGCCCGGACGGTGGCGAACCTGTCCGCGGTGGACTACCCGGCGCACCTGCGGCGCATCATCGTGGTGGCGGACAACTGCTCGGACGCGACGGCCCAGAAGGCGCGGGAGGCAGGCGCCACGGTGCTGGAGCGCCAGGACGCGGAGAAGCGCGGCAAGGGCTACGCGCTGGCGCACGCCTTCGAGCACAGCCAGCGTGACGGCTTCGCGGACGCGGTGGTGGTGGTGGACGCGGACACGGTGGTGTCCGCGAACCTGCTGCACGCCTTCGCCCGGCGGCTGGAGGACGGGGCGCACGGCGTGCAGGCGCACTACGGCGTGATGAACCCCACGGCGTCGTGGCGCACGCGGTTGATGACCATCGCGCTGGGGATGTTCCACCGCGTGCGCTCCATGGGGCGCGAGCGGATGGGCGTGTCCTGCGGCCTGCGCGGCAACGGCATGTGCTTCACGCACGCTGTGCTGAAGCAGGTGCCGCACGACGCGTTCAGCGTGGTGGAGGACCTGGAGTACGGCATCCGCCTGGCGCGCGCGGGGCACCGCGTGCACTACGCCTGGGAGGCGGAGGTGCTGGGCGAGATGGTCACGGCGGAGAAGCAGAGCCGCTCGCAGCGCCAGCGCTGGGAGGGCGGCCGCGCGCAGATGCGCAAGCTGCACGGGTGGCCGCTCTTGAGCGACGCGCTGAAGCAGAAGAGCGGGCTGTTGCTGGACCTGTCCATGGACGTGCTGGTGCCGCCCCTGAGCCAGCTGGTGCTGGCGACGGTGGCGGGCTCGGTGCTGGCGGCCGGCGTGGTGTGGCTGTCCGGCGGCTCGGCGGTGGCGGCGTCCGCGCTGGCGTCGTTCGGCATGATGTCGCTGGCGCTGTACGTGCTGCGCGGCTGGTGGGTGTCCGGCGTGGGCGCGCGTGGCCTGCTGGACCTGGCGTGGGCGCCCCTCTACGTGGTGTGGAAGGTGTGGCTGATGGTGCGCGGCCCCGGCGCGGAGAAGCGCGGCGAGTGGGTGCGCACCACGCGCGAGGCGGAGCGGCGGTAGCGCGCGTCTGCTCGGTGGGTCCGGGCGCAGGGGCCGCCCCTGCGTACCGTGGACCCCGGGCTTGGGGCTCGTTCAGCCGGTCCGCGTCTTGGGCGCCGGCCGCCGGGCCTTGGCGGTAGAGGACGCGGCCTGGGCCTTGCGCTTCGCCGGATGCGCGGGTGCGCCGAGCGACGCCTGGATGGGGCACACGGTGTCCGGAGGGCAGAAGCCTTCGGCCATCAGGGTGGTGATGGCGCGGCGCATGCGGCGCAGATCGTCGATGCGCGCGTCGATGGCCTGGACCTTCGCCTCGGCGAAGCGGGTCACGTCGCGGGTGGGGGTGCCGCGCCGGTCGGTGAGGGCGAGCACGGCGGACACCTCCTTCAGCGTGAAGCCCAGCTCCTGCGAGCGGCGGATGAAGCGCACGCGGATGGCGGCGTCCGGGCCGTAGAGGCGCTGGCCGCTCTCGCTGCGGTCCATGGGCAGCAGCAGCTTGCGGCGCTCATAGAAGCGCAGCGTGGACAGCTTCACGCCCGAAGCGAGGGCGAGCGCGCCGATGCGCAAGGGAGCTGCTTCAACGGGCCGTCGCGGGGATGCCACCACGCCACCTCCTGGCGCCGAGGATGACACCGCCCTGGGCGAACATCCACGCCAGCTCCAGCACGAGGAAGACAACGAGCACCCGCGTCGCGCCCTGGGTGAGCGACCACGCCATCCAGGTGGAGAACAGCGCCCGGCCCGCGGTGTCCACGGCGCCGTTGAACGCGGTGGGGTGGACGAGCCGCACGACGGACCACAGCGTCACGATGGTGCCGAAGAGGGCCACGAAGAACAGGTGCGTGGACGTGAACACGGGGAGCGGTTCGCCACTCAGGCCCAGTGCGTGGTGCACGGACTGGATGCTCGCGAGCACGGCGCTCGCGGTCCACGGCGTGGCGAAAGGGAGGGTGACGAAGAAGTCGTACAGCGCGCTGGCGAAGACGACACGGCGAAGCAGGGACGGTTCAGGGTTCATGCGAAGGACCGTAACCCCTGCACCAAGGTGCAGAGGCAAGGGCCTCCGTTCAGGTCCCCGTCGCGGGAGCCACGTCCCGCCGCCGCGCGCCGAGCAGGAGCGCCCCCTGCACGAACATGCCCGCGGCCTCCATCACGAGGAACGCGCCAAGCACCGGCGTCGCTCCCTGCATGAGCGCCAGCACCATCCACGCGGAGACGAGCCCTCGGCCCACCGTGTCGATGGCACCATGCAGCGCGGTGGGCTGGAGGACGCGGACCAGCGCCCAGATGACGGCGAGCACACCGAAGAGGGCGACGAAGAACACGTGCGTGGGCATGAAGGCCGGCACGGCCTCACCGCCCAGCGTCAGGCCCTCGTGCACCTGGCTCATGACGCCCAGCATCGCTCCCGCCGTCCACGGCGTGGCGAACGGAAGCGTGACGCACAGGTCGTACACCGCGAAGCCACGGACGGCGCGGCGAAGCAGGGAGGAGCGCATGCCTGGGACACTATCGCGACGCCCCGTCACGGAGACGTGGCTCCGTGGCGGGACGCATGCATCACACCTTCGTCCAGTAAGCCCCCTTCTTCGAGGACTTGATGGGCGGGAACGTCTCATCCTTGTCCAGGGGGATGATCCGCTCCTCCTGCGTCACAGGAGGGCTCTCGGTGCCGTCCGTGTAGCCATCGAACGCGTAGTCGCCCGACGTCTCGTACGTGTCGCCCGTCTTGTACCCCTTCGCCATGACGCGTCCTTTCGTTCCCGTTCGGGAACGAGAAGAACGTCCGTCGGATCAGCGCTGGGGGCCATGCCTCGCGAGAGGTATGCGCCCCCGGGAATACCGCGACCCTCAGTCCGCCAGCGGCATGCCGAAGTCAGGCTGGCCGCGCTCGCCGGACACCCAGCGATACACCTCCAGCACCTGCTCCGCCTTCGCCTTCCAGGTGAAGTGCTTGAAGATGCGCGCCCGTGCGCGCTCGCCCATCGGGCCGATCACGGACGGATCCGCGACCAGCTTCTCCAGGACGCCGCGCACGCGCTCGACGATCTCCTGCGGCGTGCCCATGGGGATGGCGAAGCCCGTGGTCGGACTGACGATCTCTCCCGGACCGCCGTAGTCCATCACGATGGGCACCAACCCCAGCGCCATCGCCTCCGCCACCACCGCGCCGCCGAACTCGCGCACGCTCGGGAAGCCGAAGATGTGGTTCTTCGACAGGCGGCCCTGCAGCTCCTGGTGCTTCACCCAGCCCGCGAACGTCACGCCGTTCTCCAGGCCGCCCCTCGCCACCTGCGCGCGCAGGTTCTGCATCTCCGCGCCGTCGCCGATGAACTCCAGCTGCACCTTGCCCTCGCGCACCAGCGGCGCCGCCGCGTCGATGAGCATCGCCATGCCCTTGTACGGCACGAAGCGCCCCACGAACGCCACCCGCAGCGGCTCACCCGGCTTCGGCGGCTCCGCCTTCGCCGAACCGAAGCGCCGCACGTCGATGGCGTTCTCCGGGATGTAGACCACCTTGTCCTGGTACTCCTGCGACAGCTGCGCCCGCGTCGCCCGCGAGCCCATCATCAGCGCCGCCGCGTTCTTCCGCGTCGACTTGTAGAAGGGCATCAGCTTGTAGACGTCCCGGATGTAGCTCAGCCACTCGCGCTCACGCACGCGCGCGTCCCCGAAGCCCTTGAGCCACGGCAGGCCGCCGTTCATGGGGCCCATGATGAAGGGCACCCCCGCCTCCGCGCACCGCGCCGCCAGCGTGCTGGGCGTCGTGGGGCTGATGGGCGTGTAGCGGTGCACCACGTCGAATTCCTTCGCGCGGATGCGGTCCCCGAAGCGCCGCCAGAGCAGCTCCTCGAAGTAGTAGTACGGCAACACGCTCAGCGCCGTGGCCGTCGTCCAGCCCACGCCCGCCTTGCCGCGCAGCACCTCGCCCACCTTGTCCAGCGGGCGCTCCACCGGCGTGGAGTCCAGGGCCGTGAAGTCCCTCCCCTCCACCAGCCCCTGCTTGAGGATGTTCTCGCGGTTGCGGACCTGGGTGACCAAGTGCACGTCCGCCACCTCGGCGAGCGCCCTGGCCAGGGACCAGCCTTCCAGGGGGACGCTCACCCAGTCTGGGTTGCACAGCTCAGCAATCAGGAGGACGCGGGGTCGGGTGCCAGCCATACGCCTTCCGCATCTATCCCAACACGGGCCCGGGATATAGCCTCCCCCCCGCTCGAATGGTCTTCAAACCCTCTCCCGCCGCCTGGCTCCAGTACATCGTCATGGTCGTGGGCCTGGGCGCCGTCACCCTGGGTGCGGCCGCCGTGGGTAACGGGGACCCCATCGTCACCCTGGCGCCCGTGCTGGCGCTCACCGTGGTGTGGGTCATCCTCAAGGTGCCGCTGCGCTACCTGGCCATCACGGTGCTCTACCTGGTGCTCGCGGTGGACTACACACCCGAGCGTCCCCAGTCGATGTTCTGGCCGTCGCCGCTCTTCCCGCTGGGCAAGCTGCTCTTCACGCAGATGCATGAGCTGGTGGGCATTGGCGCCCTGCGCTTCCCGCTCATCGACGGGCTCATCATCGGCTCCATTGGCATTGGCATCTACCGGCGGGCCACGAAGTCCAAGATTGATCCGCCGGTGGTGCCCATCCCCCGGCCGCTGGCGGTGGTGCTGGCGATTTCGTTCTTCTCCATCATGTGGATGGAGGTGTGGGGCATCGCGCGGGGCGGAGACATCAAGAACTCGCTCTGGCAGTGGCACCAGGCGGCGGTGCTCCCGCTGATCGCGATGATGTACCACTACAGCCTGCGCGGGCCGGAGGACTGGCCCCTGGTGGCGAAGACCATCGTCGCGGCGGCGCTGACCAAGTCCGCGGTGAGCACCTACTTCGCGCTCGTCATCGTGCCGGCCCAGCACCTGGAGGTGGAGTACACCACCTGCCACTCGGACTCGATGACGTTCATCTTCGCCATCAGCGTGTGCATCATGCGCTGGCTGGAGCGGCCCAAGTCCGGCCACGCCATCCGAGGCATCCTCATCATCATCCTGGTGTTCATCGGGATGTTCTTCAACGACCGCCGGCTCGCGTACGTGAGCCTCGTGGGCGGGCTGGCCGCGGCGTACTTCTTCAACCCGTGGACGCCGCTGAAGAGGTTCATCACGCGCGGGCTCATCGCGTGCTCACCGCTGCTGGTCGTGTACTTCCTGGTGGGGTGGGGCTCCAACAGCAGCGTGTTCAAGCCGGTGCAGACCTTCCGCTCCATCATCGAGGGGCAGCACGCCGAAGGAGAGCTGGACTACCGCGACATCGAGAACCTCAACCTCATCGCCACCTGGAACACGAACCCCGTGTTCGGCACGGGCTACGGGCACGAGTTCCTGGAGCCCTACCCGCTGCCCAACATCGCGTTCGTGTTCCCCACGTACCGCTTCCACCCGCACAACTCGCTCCTGGGCCTCCTGGCCTTCGGCGGGTGGTTCGGGTTCACGGGCGTGTGGATGTACCTGGTGGTGACGGTGTACCTGGCGGCGCGCTCGTACCATCGAGCGTACGCGGCGGAACATCGAACCGCGTGCCTGCTCATCGTGGGCGTGGTGGCGTCCTACCTGAACCAGGTGTTCGGAGACATGGGCATCATCTCGTACATCTGCACGTTCCAGGTCGCGGTGTGCTCCATCCTCGCGGGCAAGCTGGCCATGGTCACCGGCGCGTGGCCGTGGCCGCAGCGGGAGAAGGTGCTGGGCCTGACGCGCGCGGCGCCGGAAGAGGCGCCGCCCCCGGGAGCGACGGCGGCCTAACGCTGGATGGACAGGATGCGCCACTGGCGCGTGTCGATGGCGTACGTGGCGCTCGCGTCCGTCACGGGCCCTTCGGAGTCGCAGGCGTCCTGCCGGGGCACGAAGCGCACGAACATCACGCCCTCCGGGCCGGGCGCCGTCCACACGTCGAAGGAGTCCCTCCGGTAGAGGCACAGCTCGTCCGCGGTCGCGCCCTTGTGCGGCTTCACATCCAGCGGCCGGAAGTCATCCATCGCCAGCTGCGTCGCCACCGCCACGGCGGCGGGCGTCTGCGCGCGCCCCTCCGCGGGCAGGTCCAACGGAAACTGGAAGCGGGCCATCTCCTCGTCGGAGGCGCGTGGCGGGCGGATGGGCCGCCCGAAGAGCACGCAGCCGGAGAGGGGCAACGCCAGCAGCGCCACGAGCCCGCGCTTCACCCACACCCGCCGCGATGACGAACCCTGGCGCCCCATCTAGTCCTCCACGGGCGTGATGAAGCCCGTGTCCTTGTCCGCTTCGTGGATGTATCCGATGAGCTTCCACGCCTTGCCCTGCCGCAGATAGACCTCACCCGGACGCGGCTCGCCCTTGTACGGGACCAGCTTCGTCACCGTGCATCCTGCATCAAATTGGACCCGCAGGGTCCAACGTTGTGACTGACTCCAGCGGTCCTCCTGTGACATTCCCGACGGGAACCAGGGGTGGCTGTGGAAGTCCGCCAGCGTGGAGGGCAGGCCCCGATCGTCCTTCACCACGCTGGGCACGCTGCAGCTCTTGCGGCGCAGGTCCGCGCCCACCAGCGTCGTGCGCCCCAGCGGCGACGGCCAGCTCGCGTAGTACTCCCCGCCGCCCAGCGAATAGATGAGCCCGCAGTACTCCTGGCCGTAGTCCCGCTCCCGGGCTCGCTCCAACGCCATCACCGCCGGACAGAGCTGGTCGATGACCTCGTCCACGTCCGAGGAAGGCTGGATGGCCGGCCACGGGCCCTTCACCCAGACCCTGGCGCCCCGCTGGCCGAAGAAGGTGTCCCTTCCGCTCTGGAAGTAGGACGTGCCGGCGCAGCCCACGAGCAGCGCCACGCCCACGCTCCATGCATTCCGTCCGCGCATCCCGTCTCGCCGCTCCCGTGAGAGGAACCGCGAAAACGCATAGCACGGCCCAAGCCACAAAACCAGAATTCAAGGCAAAGCTCACCCGGTGCGGGCGCGGAGCTCGGCGGCCTCGGCGGCGGCGGCGGTCAGGTGCTCCAGCTCCAGGTCGATGTGCTTCGCCTGCGGGATGGCGCGGCGGACCTCGGCTTCGATGGCGTCAATCTCCTCGCTCAGGGTGCGGATGAGGTGCCGGGCCGCGTCCGTCAACGCGCGCTCGCGCTCCGCGCCCACCGGGGGCAGCCCCTGCGCGGGCAGGGCCTCCACCAGCCGGGCCGCGACGAAGGACTCGCTGAAGCGCAGCTCCGCCTTGAACTGGTAGGACTCCGGGGTGAGCTGGCGCGTCTTCACGTCGTGCAGGTCCGCCAGGCTGGGGCGCGCGCGCAGCAGCTCCTCGAAGCGCTGCTCCACGTCCGCCGGCACCGACCGGCCGAGCAAGAGCTCCCGGTTCGCCACCATCAGGTAGATGGCGATGAGCCCCAGCAGCACACCCACCGTGAGCGACGCCAGCGCGTCCCACAGCGGGTTGCCCGTCACGTGCGCCAGCGCGATGCCCGCCGTCGCCAGCACCAGGCCCAGCACCGCCGCGCCGTCCTCCAGCAGGATGGCCACCGACGCCGGGTCGGCCTTCGTCCGAACGAAGCGGAAGAAGGGCTCGCCCGCGGCCTGCTTGAGGAGCCCGCGCACCGCGAACAGCAGCACGCCGCCCTCGATGAGGAACGACAGCCCCAGCACCCCGAACGTCACCGGCCCCGTCTCCGCCACGTGCGGGTGAAGGAGCGACTGGATGCCGTGGTAGACGGTCACGCCGCAGCCCACGAAGAAGATGCCGGATGCGGACAGGATGCCGAAGATGAAGCGCTCGCCTCCGTAGCCGTACGGGTGCGAGTCGTCCTCCACGCGCGCCGCCCGCTTCAACCCCAGGAACAACAACACCTGGTTGCCCGTATCCGCCGCCGAGTGGATGGCCTCCGACAGCATCGCCCCCGACCCCGACAGGAAGAAGGCGATGAACTTGATGAACGTGACCAACACGTTGCCGGACAGCGCGGCGATGACGGCCTTGAGCGACGAAGCAGGAGCGGACATGGAGGTGCCAAACCTACCATGTGGCGCCCCCCCGCCCGTCCGCCCCACGCCCTACCCTTGTCCTTCCGCGTCATCACTGCTGGACAGCCTCCGCCCAGGGTGATTCTTTGTTCTCAAATCATATTCAGGCTTAGGAGAGCGCCGTGCGCCGTTTCGTGCCGACGTGGATGTGGGTGTTGCTGCTGTTGGGGCCCGTGGGGGCCTTCGCGCTGAACGCGGGGCTGCCGCCGCCTCCGCCGGAGGTGGACCGGAGCACGCCCACGGCGACGGCGGCGGGGTTCCTGGACGCGGCGCATGCCCGGGACGGGCTGCGGGCGCCGCACTACCTGGACCTGTCGCGGCTGCCTCCGGAGACGCAGGCGGAGGACGGGCTGAGGCTGGCGCGGCGGCTGGTGGTGGTGCTGGACCGGACGCTGTGGCTGGACTTCGCGCGCATTGGCCGGGAGTCGGCGGGCCCCGGGGAGAGCGCCCGCCGCGAGGTGCTGGGCCAGGTGGCCACGTCGCGAGGCCCCCAGGACATCGTGCTGGAGCGGGTGGACGCGGAAGGGGGCCCGGTGTGGGTCTTCAGCGCGGAGACGGTGGGCGCCATCGACACGCTGTTCCAGGAGCACGGGTCGCCGCTGCTGGAGATGCTGCCGCCGGTGTTCTTCACGCGCCCGCTGTGGGTGCTGGAGGCGTGGCAGTGGCTGGGGCTGGCGCTCGTGCTCGTGGGGGCGTGGGCGCTGGGGCGGCTGGTGGAGGCGGTGGCGCTGCGGGTGGGCGCCCGGGCCGCGGGGCTGACGAAGTCCGGGTGGGATGACGAACTGCTCGCCGCGGGCAAGGGGAGTATCCGCTTCGTGCTGGCGGGCATGCTGGCGGCGGCGGGGGCGCGGTTCCTCAAGCTGCCTCCGCCGGCGCAGGAGACGGTGGACCTGGGGGCGCGCTCGGTCATCATCGTGGCGGTGGCGCTGTTCATGCTGCGCTTCTTCACCCGGGCCGCGCGCTTCCTGGAGGCCAAGGTCGCGAAGTCGCCGGAGGGCACGGACGTGGCGCGGGTGCGCGGCCTGCGCACGCAGCTGGCCATCCTGCGGCGCGTGGTGGAGGTGGCGGTGGTGCTGGTGGCCGCGTCGCTGCTGCTCCTCCAGTTCGAGGCGGTGCGCAACGTGGGCGTGTCGCTGCTGGCGTCCGCGGGCATCGCGGGCCTGGCCATTGGCCTTGCCGCGCAGAAGTCGCTGTCCACGCTGTTCGCGGGCATCCAGCTGTCCATCACGCAGCCCATGCGCATTGGCGACACGGTCATCATCGAGAACGAGTGGGGGTGGATCGAGGAGATCACCCTCACCTACGTCGTCGTGAAGGTGTGGGACCTGCGCCGGCTGGTCATCCCCATCACGCAGTTCCTGGAGAAGCCGTTCCAGAACTGGAGCAAGGTGTCGCCAGAAATCCTGGGCACGGCGGAGCTGTACGTGGACTTCCGCACGGACGTGCCCGCGGTGCGCGCGGAGCTCAAGCGCATCCTGGAGCAGGAGTCCAACGGGCTGTGGGACGGCAAGGTGCAGGGGCTCCAGGTGACGGACCTGAGCGAGCGCACCATGAAGCTGCGCGCCCTGGTGAGCGCGGCGGACTCCGGCAAGGCCTTCGACCTGCGCTGCGTGGTGCGCGAGAAGCTGGTGGCCTACCTCCAGGCCCAGCCGCACGGACTGCCGCTCGTGCGCGCGGAGGCCACGCCCCTGCCCCTCCCGGAGGAGAAGGCCGCGGGACCGGCGCTGCTGGCGGCGCGGACGGGCACCACCTGACGCCTCAGTGCCACGTGCCCACGGAGAGCCGGCGCTCCTCCGCGATGGGCTGGAGCCGCTCGCGCAGCTGTTCGCGCACCTGGTGCAGCCACCAGCCCACCGTGCCCGTGGAGCGGCCCACCTGGGCGCCGATGCTCACGTAGGAGCGCCCCTGCGCTCTCAGGTGGAAGACCTCCCGCTGCTGCGGCGGGAGGCGCTCCACCGCCTCGCGCAGGTCCTTCTCCTGGATGAAGGTCCAGAGCTCGCCGCCCTCGGACTCCTCGGGGTCGTCCGCGAGCACCGTCACCCAGCCCGCGTTCACCGCCTTGCGCTGCTCCGCCCGGTGGTGGCGCAAGAGGCTGATGGCCCGCGTGTTGATGACCCGCCCCGTCCACGCACGGAAGGCCTCCGGCCCCTGCAGGTGCAGCCGCTCCTTCCACGCCTCGTCCAGCGCGTGCTGCACCAGGTCCTCCGCGTCCGCCGTATTCCCCAGGATGCGCTGGGCGTGCTTCAAGAGCCCTGAACGGAATTGGATGACCAGCGCCGCGAACGTCTGCATCTCTTTGTCAGCCATGGAAGTGCCCCCCGAGCTCCGTTTCCGTGCAGGGCCATGATGACAAAGCCTTCCAATACGGACATGGCATTCTTTACCGGGATTACCAAGAGTGTCTGGAAATCCTATCCCACCCGGCGATTTCCGCCTCCAACGTCCCGAATGCATCCAGTGTCTGTCTTTTGGATGTCCATCCAGGGCAGGTGCACATGGGTTCCCGACAGAAGCGCACCGGGGTGATCAGCAGCCGTCATCCCGGGCGGAGACTCTCGACGAAGGCACTCCGGGGTGATTGACCTTGGGGCAAAACGCCCCGGTGTGGCGAGGCCCCCGGGCGGATGGGGCAGAACGCCCCGGCCCGATGCATGAAACACATGTGAGAACACGGCAGGGTTCTTGCTGACACGCCTCCCATGCTCGAAACACGGCGCCCGGAGTCGGCCGTCCGCGACGTGCTTCCCTACCGGAAGCCGAAGCTGGGACGGGACTACTGGATCAAGGACAACGCGCTGCCCAACGCGCTGGAGGTCTACGAGCGCAACCTGGCCCGCGAGGACTGGACGATGGGCGCCCCGTGGCGGCCCGAAATCTGGCCCGGCATCCGCGCCCCCCACGCGCTCACGTCCGCGGAGCTGGCGCCCATCGAGCAATGGATTTGCGAACAGGCCGGCGTGCGCGCCCTCAAGCAGGAGTCCCCCGCGCGGGGCTCGCTGTCCCACAACCACGTGCAGCTCGTGGGAGAGAAGGAGTCCACCGCGAAGCCGCACGTGGACTCACTGGCGCTGTGCGACTTCGCGGGCGTCATCTACCTGCACCCGAAGCCGCCCGTGAAGCACGTGGGCACGTCCTTCTACCGGCTGCGCATGCCCGGCGGCGGCCTGGGCGGCAACACCTGCCCTCCCGGCTGCGTCAACCTCCCCCAGGCCTTCGGCGTGACGAAGCTGCCCGCCAACGCGTGGGCGCAGGACCTGGAGGTGGAGAACGTCTTCAACCGCCTCATCGTCTACCGGGCCGACTTCGTGCACTCGGCGACCGCGTACTTCGGACAGGGCGACAAGCGCAGCAAGCGCGCCACCGCCCTGTTCTTCTGGAAGGCCGTGCGCTGAAGGCTACGCGAGCATCTTCGCCAGCATGTCCGCGCTGCGCTCGCTGCTGAACTGCTCCTCCACCTTGCGGCGGCCGGCCTCGCCCAGCCGCACCGCTTCGGCCGGGTCTCGCGCCAGCTTCTCCAGCTTCTCCGCCAGCACGGCAGGGGCCTGCGGTGGCACCAGCACGCCGTCCACGCCGTCGTCCACCAGCTCCTTCACGCCGCCCGCGCCCGTCACCACCACCGGCGCGCGCATGGCCATGGCCTCCATGATGGCCACGCCCAGCGGCTCCTGGAGGCTCGCCAGCGCGAAGAGGTGCGAGCGCTGGATGCCGTCCTTCACCACGTCCTCGCTCACCGCGCCCAGGAGCGTCACCGCGTCCGTGAGGCCGTCCTGCGCGAGCTTCGCCTCCAGTACCTTGCGGTACGTGGTGCCGCCCGCCTCGTCCTCGCCCGCGATGGACAGCCGCGCGTCGATGCCCTTCTTGCGCAGCATCCCCACCGCGTCGATGAGGTCCGCGTGCCCCTTGCACGGGTTCAGCCGGCCGCACGCGAACAGCCGCAGGGGACCCTCGCCGGACCACGGCTCGTAGGGCACCGTGCGCTGGAAGCGCGACAGCTCCACGCCCATGGGCGCCAGCTCAATCCGGTCCGGCAGGCTCCCCGCCAGCTCCTGGCGCACCTCCGCCAGCAGCTTCTGGGTGATGACGAAGGCGAACTTCGCGTGCCGCCACTTCTCCCGCTGGTTCGGCCCGTAGTCGTCCAGCGGCCCGTGCAGCGTCATGCTGTACGTGAGCCCGGACAACAGGTGCGCGAACATGGCCACGTGCGCCGCGTTGGCGCAGGAGTGCACGTGCACGTGCGTCCAGCCGCGCTCGCGCGCCAGCGACGCCAGCCGGCCGCCCATCACCGCGAACGCCACCAGCTGCGCGCGGCCCTTCGGGTCCAGACCTTCCGCGCGGGCGATGGAGGCCAGCACCCGCGCCCAGCCCGTGGGCATGGCCCGGGCAATCTCCAGCGCGGCCCGCAGCACGCCCAGCGGCGGCGGCGGCGCCAGGTACTCCGTGCGCGACATGGCCTCGCGTGCCCAGCTGTGGCTGATGATGCGCGCGGGCGGCGGACGGGTGGACACCAGCTCCGGTGACACGCCCTTCCCCGGCAGCGCCTGCAGCTCGCGCCAGAAGAAGATGTGGGTCTGTCCGGGGAACTCGGGAATCAGGTAGCCGATCTTCTGCACGCCTCTTCCATAACATGCCGCGTCCCCCACGCCCCCCGGTGGGCCCGCGGTCCTCCCCTCGCCGCGCCGGAGACTCAGGGGGTGTCAGCCGTGACAGCAGACCGGCGGCGCGCTCCTTCGCCTGCCCGCCCGCCCGGGTCGTTGGGCCATGACGCCTCATTGCGTTATACCGTGCGCGCTCCCATGTCCGCCGATTCGAGCCCCCCGACGCCCGCCGAGGAGACCCCGCCCGCCAGCGCCGTGCCCTCGCCGGAGCTGTCACGGCTGTGGTT
>NZ_RAVY01000223.1:0-14902 GCF_003611625.1 Corallococcus sp. CA054B | reverse complement strand
CGCACTCGCTCTTCACCCAAGGCACCTACTATTTCATGGCCATGCCGCGCATGAGCGATGAACGACTCCGCCCGTTGGTGGAGCGATTCGCACAACTCGTTCGCGAGCACGCCGTCTTCCGAGAAGCCTTCGGACTTATCTGATTCAGATGAGGGGATGCTTCAGCTGGGATGCGGATGGGCGTCGCACCGTCACCCTGGGCGACATCACCTTCCCATGAGCTGGAGTGTGCGCGAGTGAATGCGCGACTCACTGATGGCTGCGGGCGCCCTGATGTCGACGCTCCTATACAACCTTCAATCACTGCACCTCGATGTATGCGTTGGACTCGCGAGCTGCGCAGGGACCTCCTGCACCATGTAAGGCACTCGCTAGCGGTCGTCGTGCGCGAGTAGCGGTCTGCGCTTCGTCGTGCAGCATGCCTGACGGACGCTGTGGAGTGTTGCCACGGTCATTCCTATTCGCGCGGCTGGCGCCGTAGCGTGGCGTGGCACGTCTGTCTATCCCCCGGCAGGCCGGGTCTTATGTGACTTTTTCAGTGCAATGCCCCACCCGGTCCTCCGCCTTGTCGGACTGAACAGGGAACCTCTGTGCTGAGCGCCCCTGCTGGGGCCTGCCACGGAGGGGTCGATGGGCATGCATTGGAGTTGGGCCGTCGTCTTGCTGCTGCTGTTGCCCGGGGCCGGAGGGGCGCAGGAGGCCATCACTCCAGAAGACTTCGACGCCACCGTGCGAAGGCTGGAGGAGGCCATCTCCGACAAGTCTTCCGGGGAGGGGGAAGATGGAGAGGCTCAGCCCGAGGAGGAGGCCTCTGCGTCCGCGACGGCCGACTCAACACCGCCGTGGACAAACCTGCTGCGCATGGACGCGGCGACGTTGACGTTGCTGCCTCGGAGGAGCGAGGGCACTGCGGAAGGCTTCGTGCAGGTGGAGCCCATGGTGGCTTTGGGGAAGGGGGAGTCGGTCCGCCTCATTCTCGGTACGCCGGTGCGGCTGCGGCTGTGGGGCGGAGGAGAGGGCGCGGGCCTCGTGAGGAAAGAGGACTGGGACACGCTGTCCGACTGGGGGCAGGTGGTGCGCCTCTTCATGGTGGGAGGGGACACGCCCAACTCGGTGTGGTTGGGGATGATGGAGGGCTTCTCCTGGGGCCGGGGACGTGGATGGGCGGGTGGAGGCGCAACCCTTCCACCGGGACTTCAGCCTGGGCGTCGGCGGGCTGGCGACGGCCCTGGGCCAGCCCGGAGCGCGCTACCTCGTCTCAGGGGCGGCCCGGTGGCGTTTTCTGGAGGCAACCTCTACGCGCTGGGGCAGTCAGGAGCTACGGCGTGACATCGGAGATGCTGTACTTGAAGTCCGTGGGGTAGAGGAAAAGCGTGACACCGTCCCCCCGGGCGCGACGAAGCGAGAGGAAGTAGCGCGCGGTGGAAGGCGCCGTGAACTCGGCAACCAGGCGCATGGGGTCCTCGAGGTCCTTCGCGAGGACGGTGCCCTGGGCATCCAGCACCGTCGTGGCGGCATAGAAGGGGAATCTGATCGAGGACACCCGGTACGTGTGACCTTCCACGAGGTCCACCGCGAGCAGGTCCACATCACCCTCGGGCCAGAACTTCACGTCGGTCGTCGAGGGCACCGTCACCACCGTGGCCTCTGGCAGCGCATCCGGATGATCGTCCACTCCGTCATCCGCCGTCAGGCAGCGATAGCCCTCCACAGGCCTGCTTTTCACCCCGGTGAAGACACGCAGGAAGAGGTCCTCTCCGGTGTCGTTCTCGGCGGACAGCGCTGCCTCCCCGTACCTGGGGCCCGCATAGCCATACGTGTTGAGCACGGTGCCATCCGCCCTCACGATATCCGATGAGGGGCCATTGGAGGGGCCCGACGTGCCGACGCAGCGCACCGCCAGGATGTGCCCCGTTGGAATGGAGAACCGGAAGACATCCACGTCATCGGGGAACGATGCGTTCAAGACGCCGGTGAAGTCGGACGGGACCTCCTTGGAAATGGCGTCCTGCACCGTGTTGGGCTCGGCGTCCTCGGTCTCGGAGAAGTCAAAGGTATACCGGCCGACCTTGACCTGCAGGTCGCGGGACGAACGCACGTCCACGATGGCGGTTTCGTCCACTGCCGCACGCCAGATAACGTAGGTGGGCTCGTAAGTCATGTCGGTGGCGGGCGGGAGGGGCTCCAGCGTGCCCGGATCGAGCCTCCGCACCTCGCATCTAGACAGGGTGTCCTCCTGGCAGCTGAACCGGTAGAAGTGTCCGGCTTTCGTGGCCAGTTCATAGCGGACCTGCTGCCCCGGCTCCGTCAGCTCCCCTTCGCCATGCGTCCCGGGATTCATCGGGCCCTGCTCGACGTCGTCCGGAACTGGATCGGGCTTCGCCGGGTCCTTTTCGCAGGACGTCAGCAGCAACCCGCCCACCAACAGGGACAGCGTTCGGTAGCGCCGGAAGGAAGTCTTCGTATTCATGACGGCTTCGCCTTTCATCGATTTTCCCACGCATCTTGCGCACAATGAAGGGCAAAACAAGACCCGAAATATGGCGTCAGCCCGCCAGGGCATGTGCGCTGGACGGCAGCTCATAGGGGGCTGTCGCATGCTCGTGGATATGGTTCGTGATTGGGTCGCGACGTATCCGAGTTCTTATGTGATGGCTCATGGTGTTGCAGACGATGGGTTGTCTGGGGTGCCCCACTTCGGCCGCGATGACGAAGCTGTTCTGCGAGAGGGATTCGACAAGGTGTACGAGGTGTGCTGGCTGAACGTCTTCGGTCCGAAGCTGGTGGAGACGGTAGGTCGCGAGCGGATGCTCTCGACGCCTGCGCACGTCGTGGAGGAACTCCCCAACGGCTCCGTCTTCCTGGTGCTGCGGCCCACGGCAGCCGACTTCGACAGTGAGAAATCGCGCGCTCGCTTCCTATGGGAACCTGGCCGAAGGTCTCGTGGCAGCGCTGCACACCCATGTGCCCTCCATCATGGAGGAGACACCCGAGTCCCTCACGGACCTCGACTTCTACTTCTGGAGGGAGAACTTCCCGGAGCGATCCACGCGTGAACTCATCGGCGGGCATACCGCACCGGCGTTTGGGGGCCTACCTGGGCGGCATGCTGGTGCGGCACCTGGGTGGGACGTGGGTACCGCGGCAGAAGATGGAAGAGTCCCAGGTGCGTGTTGGCGAGCGCGTCTGGCTGCCCTTCCTCCGCGCCCGCCGGTACATGCAGTCCCGCAAAGGCGCTGCTGGACTACTCGCTCACCCAGTTCTTTCAGGAGGTGGAGCGATACCGGCCCTGACTTGATGCGCCCAGGCCTCTCGCTTGTTGGTCCGCGTTAAAATCGTTTGATACAATTCCCCTGGATAATTTCATGAAACGGGGATTTCCAGTGGGTGACACCGACAACAGGCCGCATGTAGTGAACGGGGCCCCCCGCAATCCGATTGCCGTCGTCGGCATGTCAGGCCGCTTTCCGGGGGCCAGGACCCTGGAGCAGTTGTGGGAGAACCTGCGTCAGGGGGTGGACTCGGTGTCAGGCGCGCCCCAGGACCGCTGGGTGCTGGAGGCCTCCACCGACAGCACCTCGGGGCTTCGCGGCGGGTTCCTCGACGAGGTCGAGGGTTTCGAGCCCGCGTTCTTCGGCCTGTCCCCCGCGGAAGCGGCGCGGATGGATCCCCAGCAGCGCCTGATGCTGGAGCACTGCTGGATGGCCCTGGAGGCGGCCTCCTTGCCCCGCCTGGCGGAGGGACGCCGGGCTGGCATGTTCATGGGGATCCCCCCTTCGGACTACCCGGCCGGGCTCCCCGAGAATGACGCCTCGCGGCTCCTGGCCCGGGTGTCCCGGCTGCTGGGCATCCAGGGGCCAGGTCTCGTGGTGGACGCGGCCTGCGCGTCCTCGCTCGTCGCCATCCAGTTGGCCTGCCAGCAGTTGTGGACGGGCTCCCTGGAGTGGGCCCTGGCGGGTGGCGTCTTCGTCATGTCCACCGCTCGCATGCACCGCGCGGCGCTCCACGCCACGGAGCGCGGAGACAGGTTCGTCCCCGCCGAGGGCGTGGGCGTGGTGGTCCTCAAGCCCTTGGAGCGGGCCCTCGCCGACGGGGACCGCGTCCTCGGCGTCATCCGAGGCTGTGAGAGCGTCCAGGTCGGGCGGCTTCCGGGCGCGCCGGCTTCCGACGACGCGCGGTGCCGCGCCGGCCTCATTCGCGCGGTCCACCAGCAGGCCGGCATCGAACCGGAGACGATCTCCTACGTGGAGGCGCACGGCAGCGGCGCCTGCCGCCCGGATGATGTGGAAATGGAGGCCCTCACGCGGGTCTTCCAGGCGCGCACCGGCTCCTGCGCCATCGGGTCGGTCGAGGGCAACGTGGGCCATGCTGGCGCGGCCTCGGGCATGGCGGGGTTGTTCAAGATCCTCCTCGCCTTCGAGCACCGGGAGCTCCCACCTTCGCTCCACTCGCGCGCGGAGTGGGTCGATCAGACGTCCTTCCGGATCGACACGAAGCCCTCTCCATGGGCGGGGACCGAGGGGGCGCCGCGCCGAGCCGCCATCAGCGCCTTCAGTTCGAGCGGCACCGACTGCCACCTCGTGCTGGAGGAGGCACCGCCTCCCAGTCCTCGTGCGGCCGTGCCCGAGCGCCCCGCGTACCTGTTCGTCCTGTCCGCGCGGACCCATGAGGCGCTGGGCCGTATCGCCGCGAAGCTCATCGAGAGCCTGAAGCGCTCGCTGGCGGACGGCGACGCCCCTCATCCGGGGGACGTCGCCTTCACCCTGGCGCGCGGGCGGGGCGCCCTGGAGCGGCGCGCGGCCTTCGTCGCCGCGGATCTCCAGGAGCTGATCTGCCTGCTGACGCGGTTCCGCGACACGCCCGCGGCTCCACAGGTGCACGCCGGTTCGGGAGGGATCTCCGAGTCCTCCCGGGGCCTCCTGCGTGAAGTGAACGGGCGCCTGCTCCGGAGCCTCGACCTGGAGACGCCGGCCTCCGTCTGGCGCGACACGCTCCAGGCCTCGGCCGAGCTGTACGTGCTGGGCGTGGACCTGGATCAGCCCGCGTTGTTTCCGGAAGGCGTCTACCGGTGCGTCCCGCTGCCCTCCTATCCGTTCGCCCGTGAGCGCTGCTGGATCCAGGCTTCCGCCACCCGGGGGCTGCTCTCCGCCGAGCCCGCTCCCGTCCCGGAGGCCGCTCCGCCGGTGAGCACCGCGAGCGACGAACAGGTGCCCGAGGTGACGATGCTCCCCGAGAACGCGCTCTTGCTGGAGAAGGGGTGGCGCGCCGTGGAGGAGCAGGGGACCGCGGAGCCGCTGGACCTGGAGGGCACCCTGGTCGTGCTCGTCAACGACGAGACGGTCGCCCTGGCACGTCAGGCGCTCGCGTCCCTTCGGAACGCCCGCCTGTTCCTCATCGCGAACTGCGGGAGCTCGACCCCCGGTGTCGATGCGCTGCTCGACTTCGATCGCCATGCGGCCGGTGTCCGGCTGGGCGAGGAGCTGAACGGTCGCCGTGGGCCGCTGGCGGGGATCATCGACCTCTCCGACCTCCGCACCGCGCCGCCAGGGGGCGCGGAGGACGCGCCGGAGCGGATGGAGTCGTTCGGCCGGATCGGCCTGTGGCAGACGCTCTTGAAGCGCAGCCGGACGGAGACCTTCGCGCTGCTGCACTTCACCCGCGGCCTGCGCACCTTCATGAGCACCGGTCCGTTGGATCTCGGCGGTGGCGTGATGGCGGCGCTGGCCGGCAAGCTCGGCGCGGAGTTCGCGGGCCTGCATGCCCGCACCGTGGACCTGGAGCGCGTCCCGGCTGATGCCCGCGAACTGGAGGCGTTGATCCGTCAGGAGCACGGCGACCGGGACTCCGGTGGCGAGGTCCTTCACCGCAAGGGCCGCCGCTACGTCCACCAGATGCAGCCCCTGCTCGTCTCGCCGGCTCCCGTGTCTCGCCTGTCCGCCGACAAGGTGTATGTCATCACGGGCGGGGTGCGTGGCATTGGCCTGGAGGTCGCCCACCACCTGGTGGCCCGGGGCGCCAGGCGGCTGGTCCTCATGGGCGTGCAGCCGCTGCCGCCCCAGGACCAGTGGCCCGCGCTCCTGGCCGACCCCGGATGCGCGCCGGCCCTGCGGGAACGGCTGGCCTCCCTGCGGGCCCTGGCGTCCCGTGGCGTGCGGCTGCGCGTCCACTGCGGGGCGTTGACGGACGCCGCCGCGCTGGAGGCGCTCTTCTCCGAGGTCCGCGCGTCCCTCGGCCCCATCGCGGGCTGCATCCACTCCGCCGGAGCGGTCTTCTTCACTCCGCCCGCCTTCACCAGCAAGCCGCTGGGGCAGTGGATCAAGGTGCTCGAGCCCAAGGTCGAAGGCCTGCTCACGCTCGAACGCGCGCTCGCTTCGGACGCGCTCGACTTCTTCGTCGTGTTCTCGTCGGTCTCGGCGCAGGTGCCGTCGCTGGCCGTCGGCCTCCTGGACTACTCGGCCGCCAACGCGTTCATGAACCTGTGGGTCGAGCACCGGCGCGCCACGGGCCGTGTCTCCCATCAGTCCGTCGTCTGGCCCAACTGGAGGGACGTCGGCATGGGCGAGGTGAAGAGCCCGGCGTATCAGTCCCTCGGCCTGATGGCGCACTCCACCGCGGATGGCCTGGCGCTGCTGGATGCGACGATGGCCTCCGGGCGGGCCGTGCTCCTGCCCGCCGTGGTCGACCCGGGCCTCTTCGCGCCTGACGCCCTGCTGCGGACGCGGAGCCGGCCGCAGCCCGTCCGCGACCTTCCGCGCCCGAGCCCGTGGGTCGAGTGCCCCACGCTCGTCGAGCCGCCCACGCCCGTTGAACCTGCGGCGCCGGTGGTGCCCGACTCGCCGGTCCTGGCCCCCGCGTCCGCTTCCCCGCGCTCCACGGACGCGGAGCTCCGCGCCTTCACCACGGAGTGGCTCCGCCAGTTGTTCGCACGGGAGCTCCAGCTGGCCCCAGAGCAGATCAACCCCGACGCGGACTTCGAGACCCTGGGGCTGGACTCCATCCTCGTCATCGAGGTGGTGACGCATCTGGATGAGTGGCTGGGCGTGAAGCTGGACCCGTCACTCCCCCTGCTGCACCGGACGCTGACGGCGCTCACGCGCCAGCTCGTGGAGGCGTACCCCGAGGCCGTGCTGGCGGCCCATGCGCGGACAATGCCTCCCGTGGCGCGTCCCCTGGAGCCCCTGCGCGTCGAGCGCGCTCCGGAGCAGGCTCCTCCTCCGCCGCAGGTGAAGGCCTCCCCCGCGCCCCTGCCCGTGACGGCTCCCGGAGACGTGGAGCCCATCGCGGTGATTGGCATGGCCTGTCACTTCCCCGGCTCGCCGGATCTGGAGGCGTACTGGCGCGTGCTGCGGGAGGGGCGCGACCTCATCACCGAGGTGCCCGAGTCCCGCTGGCGGATCGCGGACTTCCATTCCCCCACCCATCAGCCCGGACGGAGCATCAGCCGCTGGGGCGGCTTCATCGAGGGAATCGAGCTGTTCGATCCGGACTACTTCCAGATCTCCCGGGCGGATGCCCCCTGCATCGATCCGCTGATGCGCCAGTTCCTGGAGGCCAGCGTCCAGTGCCTCCAGCACGCGGGCCATGAAGCGCACGAGGTGGCGGGGAGGAGGGTGGGGGTGTTCGTCGGCTCGCGGATGAGCGGCTATGCCGCGCGCATGCCGGAGCCCACGCGCAATGGCGTCCTCGGCTCGGGGCAGAACTTCATCGCCGCCCACGTGTCCCACTTCCTCGACTTGAAGGGGCCGGCCCTGGTCGTGGACACCGCGTGCTCGTCCTCGCTCGTCGCCATCCACCTGGCCTGCCAGAGCCTGCGCTCGGGGGAGTCCGAGCTGGCGCTGGCCGGGGGCGTGGACATCCTGCTCGATGAGGCCGTCTACCTGACGCTCAGCGAGAGCCGCGCGCTGTCACGGGATGGCCGGTGCAAGACCTTCGACGAGCGCGCGGACGGCTTCGTCCCTGGCGAGGGCGCGGGGGCCGTCCTGCTCAAGCCGCTGCGCAAGGCCCTGGCGGACGGGGACCGCGTCTACGGCGTCATCGACGCGACGGCCGTCAACAACGACGGGCACACCATGGGCGCCACCACCCCCAATCCCGCGGGGCAGCGCGCCGTCATCGAGGAGGCCCTGCGCCAGGGCCGCGTCGATCCCCGGACGCTCGGCTACGTGGAGGCCCACGGCACCGGGACCATGCTCGGAGATCCCATCGAGCTGAAGGCGCTCACGGAGGTGCTCGCGCCAGCGGGCGCTCCCCCGGGCTCGTGCGCGGTGGGCACCGTCAAGAGCAACTTCGGGCACCTGCTGAGCGCCGCGGGCGTCGCGGGCTTCATCAAGGTGGTGCTCTCCCTGATGCACCGCGAGCTGCCCCCCACGCTTCACTGCGCGACGCCCAACCCGCGCTTCCACTTCGAGTCCTCGCCGCTCTTCCCCAACACCACGCTCCGGCCGTGGGAGCCACGCTTCGGGGTGCGCCGCGCGGGACTCAGCGCGTTTGGCTTTGGCGGGACCAACGCGCACGCGCTCGTGAGCGAGGCGCCCGCCGGGCAGCAGCCCACGCGCGCGCCCCTGCTTCCCGTGGTCTTCACGCGCCAGCGCTACTGGCTGGAGGCCCCATCCGCCCGCGCGGAGCCCCGCTCCCGGCGGAAGCTCGTCGCGCTGGACTTCGGCGCGACGGGCTGACGCCAGGAGCGGCGGGAACGGAACCTCAGCTCCAGACCAAGGGGAACGTGGACAGGCCCCGGAAGCTGAGGTTCATGTTCCAGTCCTCGTGGTCGCTCTTGGGGCGCACGTTGGGGATGCGCTTGAAGAGCGTCTCGAAGGCGACAGGGACCTCCGCGCGCGCGAGGAAGGCGCCCGGGCAGACGTGGATGCCCGTGCCGAAGCCCACGTGCGGGTTCTTCTCACGCGTGAGATCCAGCTCGTCCGGCCGGTCGAAGAAGGCGGGGTCGCGGTTGGCCGCGGCCACCATGGGCATGATGCCCTGGCCCTTCTTGATCTGCTTGCCGCCCAGCTCGAAATCGCACGCCGCGATGCGGGTGGGGGCCTGCGCGGGGGAGGTGAAGCGGTAGAGCTCCTCGCCCGCGGCCCGGTTGATCCGCGGGTCCTTCTTCATGCGCTCCAACTGCTCGGGGTGCTTGAACAGCGCGAGCAGGCCCGTGCTGATGACGTTCTGCGTGGTGGTGTGGCCGCCCGCCAGGAGCAGCACCATCTGGGCCACCACCTCCTCCAGCGAGAGCTTGTTGTCCTCGCGCCACGCCTTGACCAGGTAGGAGATGAAGTCCTCGCGCGGGCGCTCAACGCGGTCATTGATGGCGCGCGTGATGTAGTCCGTCATCTTCAGCAGCGCCTCCTGGCCCTTCAGCATGACGTCCAGGTTGTCGATGCGGCCCGTCGCCCGCGCCAGGTCCACGCTCCACGCCTTGAACGTGGGCAGGTCGTCCCGGTTCATCCCCAGGATCTCCACCGAGAAGAGCATCGCGGGCAGCGCGTAGGCATAGTCGTTGACGAAGTCCATCTCCCCCTTGTCGTAGACCTGATCGATCAGCCAGTTCGCGGTCTGCTGGGCGCGCTGGTGGATGTCCTTGACGTTGTCGGGGCGGAAGGCCTGGTTGATGAGGCCGCGCAGCCGCTTGTGTTCAGGGTTGTCCTTCATCACGGCCCACATGGAGAAGTGGGTGATGATGGGTCCCAGATGTTTCATGAACTCGTCGTTCACGACGAAGGTCTCGCTGCTCTGGCTGGAGAAGCGGGTCGTGTCCTTCAGCGCGGTCTGGACGTCTTCATACCGGGTGAGCAGCCAGTGTCGCGTCTCCTCGCTCCAATACACAGGATCCTGCTCGCGCAGTTGCTTGTAGTATGGGTAGGGATTGATGTTGAACTCCGGGCTCAGGATGTTGACATGCAGCTTCGCGTCTTGGCTCATAGGGTGTTTTCCTTTGCTGGACTGCGGGCACTGAGCGTGGACAAGGCCCGGGATGGGCTCACGGCCGTGATTATGGTAGCTCAGGAGCCGTGTGAAACAGAGCCCTGGATGTATTGGCGTGGGGCGCTTCCGGTTGGGGGGAAGTCAGCGTGGATTCCGGGGCTCGTGAAGAAAACAGGTGTGACACATGACGGTGTTCGTGTTTCCAGGACAGGGTTCTCAGAAAAGGGGAATGGGAGGCGAGCTGATCGCGAGACACCCGGAGCTGGTGGCCCGGGCGGACGCCCTGCTCGGGTTCCGGCTGGCGGAGGTGTGTCAGGACTCGCGCCTGGATGAGACGCGATATACCCAGCCAGCGTTGTTTGTCCTGAATGCCCTTGCATATCTGGAAACGCGGGAGCGCCACGGGCGGGATCCCGAGCACGCCATGGGGCACAGCCTGGGCGAGTACAACGCGCTGTTCGCGGCGGGGGCCTTCGACTTCGCGACCGGCGTCCTCCTGGTCCGCAAGCGCGGGGAGCTGATGGCCCAGGCGACCGGCGGCGGCATGGCCGCGGTGGTGGGGCTGTCCGTGGAGCGCATCGTCGAGGTGCTGGAGCGGCTGGGGGTGCGCACCCTGGACCTGGCCAATGACAACACGCCCAGCCAGCAGGTGCTCTCCGGGCCGCGCGAGGACCTGGAGCGGGTGGCGCCGGAGCTGCGCGCGGCCGGGGGCAACGTCATCCTGCTCAAGGTGAGCGCCGCGTTCCACTCGCGCTACATGCGCCCCGCGCGCGACGCCTTCGCGGCCTTCCTGCGGGAGTTCTCCTTCGCGCCGCTGCGCTTCCCGGTCATCTCCAACGTGGAGGCCCGTCCCTACGAGGACGCGCGAGTGGCGGAGCTGCTGGCCCGGCAGATCGACTCGCCGGTGCGGTGGACGCAGAGCGTGCGCGCCCTGCTCGCCCGGGGGGAGCAGGAGTTCGTGGAGGTGGGGCACGGCAAGGTCCTTACGGGCCTCATCAGCCAGATCCGTCAAGCGACCCCCGCCGCCGTGGCGCCTGTGCCCGTGGCCGCGCTGGAGTCGCCTCCTGCCGTGAGCGCCCCCGCGCCCGCCGTCGTCACGGGCATGCGCGCCGAGACCCTGGGCAGCAAGGCCTTCCGTGACGCCCATGGCGTGCGCCTCTCCTACGTGGCGGGCTCCATGTACAAGGGCATCTCCTCGCGGGAGCTGGTGGTGCGGATGGGACGCGCGGGGTTGCTGGGGTTCTTCGGCACCGGCGGCGTCCCGCTGGCGCGCGTCGAAGAGGAGCTGCTGGCCATCCAGGCCGCGCTGCGCCCGGGCGAGGCCTACGGCATGAACCTGCTGCACAGCCCCGATCGCCCCGAGCGCGAGGCGGGGCTGGTGGACCTGTTCCTGCGCAGGGGCGTGCGCGACGTCGAGGCGTCCGCCTTCCTGCAGTTGACCCCGGCCCTGGTCCGCTTCCGCATGACGGGCGCGCGGCGGCGCGAGGATGGCCGGGCCGAGGCCCCGAACCGCCTCATCGCCAAGGTGTCCCGGCCGGAGGTCGCGGAGTCCTTCATGCGCCCGCCTCCCCAGGGACTCCTCGACGGACTGGTGCGCGCAGGCCAGCTCACCCGGGAGGAAGCCCTGCTCGCGCGGGAGCTGCCCATGGCCGAGGACGTCTGCGTGGAGGCCGACTCCGGAGGACACACGGACCAGGGCGTCGCCAGCGCCCTGTTTCCCGCGATGAGCCTGCTGCGCGACCGGATGATGGCCGAGCACCGCTATCCGGTCCGCATCCGCCTGGGCGCGGCCGGGGGCATCGGGACGCCCCAGGCGGCGGCCGCGGCCTTCCTGATGGGCGCGGACTTCATCGTGACGGGCTCCATCAACCAGTGCACGGTGGAGGCGGGGACCAGCGAGCCCGTGAAGGACCTGCTGGAGACGCTGGACGTGCAGGACGTGACGTGCGCGCCCGCGGGGGACATGTTCGAGCTTGGCGCGAAGATCCAGGTGGTGCGCAAGGGGCTCTTCTTCCCGGCCCGGGCCAACCGCCTGTACGCGCTCTATCAACACCACCCGTCCCTGGAAGCCCTGGACGCGGAAACCCGCAAGCAGCTCCAGGAGAAGGTCTTCCGCCGCGGCTTCGACGAGGTCTGGGAGGAGACGCGCCAGCACTACCTGCGCGTCGACCCCGAGGTGGTGGCGCTCGCCGAGCGCAACCCCCGGAAGAAGATGGCGCTCGTGTTCCGCTGGTACTTCGTCCACACCTCGCGCCTGGCCCTGCGCGGGAGCCGCGAGCAGCGCACCGACTACCAGGTCCACTGCGGCCCGGCGATGGGCGCGTTCAACCAGTGGGTGCGCGGGACTCCCCTGACCTCGTGGCGCGACCGGCATGTGGATGAAATCGGCGTGAAGCTCATGGAGGCCACGGCCGCCTGGCTGGAGGAGCGCTTCCAGGTGATGCGCGGGGGGACCTGAGCCGCGTCCCCCCGCCGTGGGCCCTCTCAGGTCAGGAGGGCCTTGAAGTAGGTGTCCAGCCCGGCCGTCGCGCTCAGGGGGAAGCGCGCGGCGACGTAGGCGTCGGGGCGGATCAACACGCAGCCCGCGCCCTTCGCGCCCAGGGACTGATGGACCTTCCCGTCCTCGTCACGCCACACGGCGCCCGCGCCGCCGGCGTCGAAGCCCGGAGGGATCTGCCCGTGGAACACGAAGTGGGGGATGAGCCATTCGCCGTACTGCTCACGGGCGTGCTCGGCCACGGCCTTCATCCGCGCCGCGTCGGGCTTCGCTCCGCCCAGGATGAAGAGCGTGTGGTGGGTCGCCCGGAGCACCTCGTACATCGCGGTGTGCTTCTCCGCGTCCAGCATCATGCAGTGCGGCGCGCGATCTCCGGGACGGGCCCGGCCCCACTCGAACGCGGCCAGGGACGCGCGGGTGCCGGGCGGATCCAGCGCCGTCTGCACCACGGGGCTGCGGCGGTAGTGCAGGTCCAGCTGCGAGGTCCCCAGGACGTTCTTCAGGTTCAGCGCGGGCACGTTGAGCAGGTGCAGTTGCTTGCGCGCGATGAAGCGCAGGAGCGGGTTCGCGCCGAAGACGAGCAGGGTGAGCCGGTCGTTCTGCGCGAACATCGTCACGGCGGCGGCGTGGCGCTCCGCATGGTAGCTGTCGAGCAGGGCCGTGCTCGCCTTGCCCCGGACCGCGAGCCGCAGCTTCCACGCCAGGTTGACGGCGTCCAGCGCCCCCGTGTTGAGGCCCTGCGCGGCGATGGGGGTGTTCACGTGCGCCGCGTCCCCCGCCACGAACACGCGCCCCACCCGGTAGTCGGACACCAGGCGCTGGCTCGGGTTGTAGTGGGTGAGCCACAGGGGCTCCTCCAGCTTCCAGTGGCCCAGGCCCAGCGGCGTCATGATTGCGCGGAACTCCTCCAGCGTGGGCACCTGTCCCGCGAGCGGAGACCCGGGGGGCCGCGCGGCGATGAGCCGGTAGTAGTCGTTGCCCAGGTTCAGCACCACGAAGGGGAACCGGTCCAGGATGAAGCCGTGGCGCTCGTCGCGGGCGAGCGACATGTTGGGGATGCGCACGTCCGTCATGATCCAGTTGTCGTCATACCGCGCGCCCTTGAACCCCAGGTCGAGCACGGCGCGGACCCGGCTGTGTCCGCCATCGCAGCCCACCAGGTACGGCACCCGGACCTCCTCCCGCTCGCCCCCGGCCCGCGCCAGCCGGGCCGTCACTCCCGCCGCGTCCTGCTCGAATCCCTCCAGCGCGGTGGCGCGCTCCACGGTGATGCCGCGCTCGCCCAGCGCCTGGACCAGCACCCGCTCCGTCTGCCCCTGGTGCAGGTGCAGGTAGAAGGCGAAGGCGGTCTCCAGCCGGTCGTAGCGCAGCACGGTGACGCGCTTGCGTCCGACGTGCATGTTCATGACGGGGTTGACCACGCCGTCCTTCATGAGCCGGTCCGCGACGCCCAGCATCTGGAAGAGCTCCAGGGTCCGGGGCTGGATCGTCACGGCCTTGGACTCGCCGGAGAACGAGGGCTCCTTGTCGATGATCCGCACCCGGACGCCCTGCTGCTCGAGCGCCAGCGCGAGGCAGAGGCCCACCGGACCGGCGCCCACGATCAACACCTCCGCGGCGCTCATGACGCCCTCCCCGCGGCCTGCGCCTTCGGCACGCCGGCCAGGAAGGAGACTCGCGCGCCCATGAAGCCCGGCAGCACGCGCAGGTCCCAGTCGTAGCCCTCGTGTCCCTCGACCTGCTGGATGAGCGCCTGCCACTCCTCGAGGTGGTAGGCGCGCAGGTGCGAAACCACGCCGTCGAAGAGGAAGCACAGCGCTCCCAAGGGGACCACGGCGCCCAGCAGCACGCGGCGCAGGCTCAGGGGGCGGATGCCGCCCAGGCTCAACCAGAGGCTGATGAACGGCGTCGCGGCGGTGAAGCGCAGCACGGACACCAGGTCCCGCTGGACGGGATCCAGGAACACGATGGGCTGCTGCTTGGCCACCGCGTCCGCCAGGATTCCCCGCACCGCGTCGGGCTGGAAGTGGTGCACGGCGTTGACGATGAGGCGCAGGCCCGGCATCTGCTCGGGGACGTTCAGCACGTCCACGGAGCCCTGGACGTGGCTCACGCGGCCCTCGCTCTCGCGCTCGATTTCGGCGAACCGCTCCAGCGACGGGTACTTGTCCGACAGCTGGATGCGCACGTCCTCGCGTCCCAGGTGCCGGGACAGGGCCAGCATCAGCCCGCCGTCCCCCGCGCACAGCGCCTGGATGGACGTGAGGCCCCGCTGCTCCATCAGCCGGGCGAGGGCGTCGAAGCCGTTGTCATACATCCGCAGCCGCACGGACATGTGGTGCAGGAACTCCATGATCGTCTTGCGCAGCGGTGAAGGCAGCCACGGCAGGTCGTTGAACTCGAAGAGGTGGGCGCGTTGCATGGGGAGCCGTCCGGGGATGGGGATCAGGGAGAGAGGGCGGGGGCTTGCGTCGGAGGGTGGAG
>NZ_RAVY01000222.1:0-15212 GCF_003611625.1 Corallococcus sp. CA054B | reverse complement strand
GGCAGTGGGAGCGCGCTTCACGAGGAAAGTCCCCTCGTGAAGCGCGCTCCCACTGCCATGCCGCCCCCCGACGCCAACGCCAGGAAGCCGAAGGCCCTGGTCTCCCGCCCCGCCTGGCCCCCGTCGGACTGGGCAGGCTTCCTGAAGCTGTGCGCGGGGGCCTCGGCCGCGGCGGCCCTCCAGTTGGGCTGCCCGGGAGCCCAGGTGCGGCCTGAACCGCGCGACTGCCCCTCCAGGGCCGTGGACGCCATGTTCAACAACGAGGACGGGCTGAACCTGAGGCCCGGCAATCTGGCCGAGATCCAAATCGATAGGCAACAGCGAGACTTCAGGCAGGTCGTCTTCACCGATGGGCCCGTGACAGGTGTCATCAAGAACAGCTCCTGGCCGGCCCTTCCTAGCGGCACGCCCATCTCAGGCTACTTGTGGACCGGCGGTGGGATCATCGTCGCCCGTTACACGGAAGCGCACCTGCCTGATGGCCGGACCCTGCCCGTCTGCTTCGAGATTGGCGATTCCCGCCACCCGGGCTTCCTTCCCCATTCGGTCAACTCCAAGCCAGGAATGGTGGTTGGAAACAACAGGGTCCCCGCTTATGCCGTCATGCGCTGGCACTGACCCCCGCCAACGTCAAACGCCGTTACAAACAAGTCCTCTCACCCCACACCCCGGGTGAACACGATTTCGGGGGTGATTGAACCCGCCGCGTCGTTCCCGGCGGAAGGCGCGGGCACTACCTTGCAGCTCCCTTCGCGGGAATGCCTCTCGCGCGAGGTGCAAGGAATTGCCCCGCCATGACCCGACCGTCCGACCTTCCGTCCACCCGGGGCGCGGTCCTCTTCATGCAAGGGGACACCGCCTACGAGTTCTACCGGGACCTGGGCATGGGCCGCGTGGGCGAGCGCGTGCTGCTCGCCCAGGTGCGCACGCCCCGCGGGCTGGGCCCTAGCGTGGTGCTCAAGTGCCTCCCCCGGCCTGACACGGCGCAAGAGGCCGAGCGGTTCCAGCGCGCCCGCGCCCGGCTGGAGGAGGAGGTGCGGCTGGCGGCGTACCTCCAGCACCCGCGCATCGCCCGCGTCCAGGGTCTGGTGGAGCTGACGCATGGGCTGTGCGTGGTGACGGAGCACCTGGAAGGGCTGACGCTCAACACGCTGCTGTCCGTGGCCCAGGCGCGCGGGCGTTACTTCTCGGAATCCTTCCTCCTCCACGTGGGGGCGGAGGTCGCGGCGGCACTGGAGCACGCGCACACCCGCACGGATGAGGCGGGCACGCCGCTGGGCATCGTCCACCGCGACGTCAACCCGGGCCGCGTCCGCCTGGGGCCACGCGGAGAGGTGCGGCTGACGGACTTCGGCATCGCGCTATCCCGCCTGACGGGGCGCGTGGCGACGTCCTTCCCGCGGGCGCAGGGGGACGTCCTCTACGCGGCGCCGGAGTCCCTGCTGGGTGAAGCCGTGGACGCGCGGGCGGACCTTTTCTCCCTGGGCCTGACGCTGCTGGAGTTCGCCACCGGCCGGCACCTCTACGACCCGGGCCACCTGCTCGCGGAGGAGTTGGAGGCGCGGCTGTCGAAGGAGGAGCAGGAGCAGGTGCTCGCCGCGTCGGTGGCGTCCCTGGGACTGGACCTGCCCCCGTTCGCGGAGGATGCGCTCCGGTGCGCCATGGTCTTCCGCTCCGAGGACGTGGAGCGCGCGGCGGAGGGGCTGTCCGTGCCGCTCCGGGACATCCTCCACACGCTGCTGCGGCGCGACCCCGCCGAGCGCTTCGCCACCGCCTCGGAGCTGGAGCGCGTCCTGCGCGCGCGGCAGGCGCAGTGGGCGCCCTATTCGGGCGAGGACGCCGTGACGGAGGTCCAGCAAGCCCTCGCGGAGGCGGACACCCTGCTCTGGGACGTCGAGGTGCCGGATGACGAGGGCGGTATCTCCGTCCCTCTTCCAGCCACGCCCTCCCGGGACGAGCTTCCCACCGTGCCCGCGACACACCGGGGCCCACGAAGCCCCATCACGAAGCGCCACCCGGATGAGGTGACGACGGCGCCCGGCCGGGCAACGTGAGCCGGGACGAGCGCCCATCGACCGCGGCGACAGAGTGCCGGACCCTCTACTGCTGCTCAAAGGTGTCCACGCACCAAGAGCATCCGGTGACCCGATTTCTCAGCCATGTCTTGGATGAAGCGCCCTGACAGCGGAGGCCAATTCCAGAACTTGAATCCCAAATTTCCGAAGCCCCACGGAAACGCGCCGTTCCATTCCACGAGCCGCTCGGGCTTCCCGCAGTTCGGGCACCCGAATTCCGCGCCGTCGTTCCCGCTGTACCAATCGTCGACCGCCTCCGCCCAACCGTCCTCGGGCTCGAATCGCGCGCCGCACGCACGACACTCCAACTCACCTCCGATGGTATAGAAGACGGTTCGGCCCACCTCGATTTGGAGGCCGTTCGTCAGAAGGCTCAAAATCCCCGTCTCTTCGTCGGGCCCCGCCACCGCAGCGCGATACCCGAGCCCCGGCCGATGCCCCAAGTCTCCAAGGGCCGAGTCCGTCAGCCCCCCTTCAATGATGCGTCGCGCGACGAGCCAGTCACGTACCTCGGCCGCGAGACGAGGGGCCTCATCCGCGGATGCGTCCCTGTCCACGATTATCTGAAAGGAATCACCCATGAGAGGCAAGGTATCCGCACAATCAGTGCACGGGCCACCTTTCCGTCGCGTCCCTCAACACCAGCCACCCCGAGAAGTGTAGAGCGCAACTCGCCACAAGCTCGTACACACCCAGTGAGTCAACATAGCGCAGGAAGCAGTCCTGGAGTTTCTCCCCGCCCCTGGAGCCTCCCGTTCACGGCCCGGGCAACAGGTGCCCGGGCCGCCGAGTGTCTTCCGTTACTGACCGCTGGAGCCGCGATAGGAGCGCTGCTCCCTGACGTTGGACGGTCTGAAATCAAGGCGCCGAGCGCCCGCCGATCTCCGGGAAGCGCTCGTAGGTCCGCTTGAGCGTATCCAGGTGAGCAGGGTTGTCGTAGTCGAGCGGTGCATCCGTGAGCTGCACGACCCAGCCCCCCGATACAGTACGCCGCGCCCGCGCAAGCAAGTCGGCGTCGAGAGCACGATCGGGAAACCCAATGGCACGTGCGGCAGCGGCGGACCAGAAGTTCAGCCATCCCAGCCAATGAGGAATCTCGGGCGAGCGGATTCGAGCTGGGAGTTCGAGCATGGGCAGCCCACGGGGTGAGCGCTGCGAACCATGAGCCGAGCTGCGCAACTGCTGCGCGACTTCCGAACCGTAGCCCTCCGGCGACGCATGCCCCCAGAACGCACGAGCGCCTTCGGCGATGCCTTCCAGCACATTCGCTGCGGCCGCGGTAACGACCGCGTCCAGCGGAAGCTTCGCATGGATATCGAGCAGCGCCTGACCGCCTGGGGCCTGACTCGGAGGCGTTCTCAACCCGCTAATCGTCACGGGGGAGCTTTCGTCGCCATTGCACAGCATCGGGAACCTTCCGCGTGTTGCCGCCTCAGCGAGCCAGGCATCGCGCTGCGGTAATTCAATAAGGCGCCCGCCCTTCCCGACTTCCCACTCCAGGCGCAAACCTGGGAGAGCCCTCTCGACTCCATGGACGACAGCAGGCGTGCGTCCATCATCGTCTACGAGCGCGGGCGCATAGACCGCGAAATGGAGACGAGCCTGAATGCTCATCGTTTGCACTCCGTGACGACGACATGGGGTTCAAGGTCAGGAGCCAGATCCAGCAGCGCTTTCTTGTGCGCGGCACTGCTCACCCCAGCGACGAAACCGTACCCGCAGTTCCGCGCAATCTCGCGATCTTCCCTGAACTCCGCCACCTGATCTTCGATCACCTGATCCCTGAGGAAGCCGCTGTACGTGTCGAACTGATCGGTCTTGATCTCCCACAGCACTCGCACGCCGACTTGCAGCGCGTCGAAATGCTTTCCGCCAACGAGCACGTCCATGCCGGGATAACGGTTGGGCGGAATCCGATCGGCACATTTGTTGTGCGCTTTCGTTCCGTTACAGCCGCCCGAGGTGCTCTTCTCGTTCCTCGCGCGGCTCCTGCTTCTTCAGGGTAGTGGTGCCGAAACTCGTAAGCATCCAGTTCCTCCTTGATGGCGACGGCGACCACCACCACGCCCAAGACGATGATGGCTCCCACGGCGATTTCAGGGGCTGCCAGCACGCAGAACCCGAGTCCGAGGGTCGCGGCGTCAGCGGAGGCGACCGTGCATCTTCCCGTGGTGTCGTGGAACTCGACCCGGTCATGGTCGAGGGCCTGATAGCACCTCTCCACCAGCACGGACCAAGGATGGGAAGCCTCTCGAACAACGCACCGCCCATCGTCTCTCCAGGGCAGCGCTGCCGCTCGCTGGAGATTGGCGATTCTCTTGCTCCGGCTTTGGTGTGCCCCCCGAGGCGGTGCCGACGAGGCGCAAGCCGAGAGGAACATCAGGAGTGTGATGCCAGCGAGAAAGCGCATGAACAGGGCCTTTGTGCCAGGGCAGATAGATGAAGAAGGTCCTGAGGGCCAGCACCTGTTGGCCATGCGTCCCTTCGACGGCGTCATGCCCCCAGGCAGGCTCCATGAGCCGCCACAGCCGCTCCTCACATATCAGGCGCCCACGAGCGCTACGACAAGCGGCCCGGGCAACAGGTGCCCGGGCCGCCGAGTGTCTTCCGCTACTGACCGCTGGAGCCCGCCGCTACGGGTGGCTGGCGGGGTCCGCCGGGTTGGTGCCCGCGGCCCGCTCATCACCGTCCAGGAAGCCGTCCAGGTCCCGGTCGATGCCCACGCGCTGACCGGAGCCCGGCGGCGTGCAGGTGTACGTCAGCACGCCCTGGTTCGCGGCCACGCCCGAGCGCAGCGACGCGGACGGCACCAGCGGCAGCGCCGCGCGGTCCGCCTTGAACTGCCCGCTGCCCAGGTAGCGGAAGCCCATCTCGTACGTGCCCGCGCGGCCCTTGGCCACCAGGTCGCACTCGCCCGCGTCCGCGCGCGCCATCAACAGGTCGATGCGCGTCCCCACCACCGCCGCGTTGGTCGCGGTGAGCGTCACCTGCTGGCCCACGATGGGCGCCAGGTTGGTCTCGAAGGCGAACATGTATTCCTCCATGTCCTTCTTCGCCTGGAAGCCCGCGGGCGTGTCCGGGATGCCCACCTGGTTGAAGATGGGGTGGAAGTCGAAGCCGCTGTTGAAGAGGAACAGCGTGGGGATGGCGCCGTCGCTGTTGAAGCCCGTGCCGCGCACCTGGTCCCCCAGGAACGGATCCGCCGGCGTGTTGCCGAAGGGGAAGGCGGCGCCGAACATGCCGACCTTCTGGTACATGTTCCGCAGGTGCGGGACCTTGGGGAACAGCGGCTCCGCGTCGAAGGAGCTGCGGCCGTCCGTGCCGAAGAAGCCCTTGAAGGGGCCCTCGCCCGGGTTCGCGTTCACGTCCACGCGGTGGCAGGACTCGCACGAGCCCGGGAAGAAGCTGGTGGTGTTCGTGAAGAAGTCCTTGCCCGCCTGCTGCGAAGCCGTGAGCGAGTTGTCCAGCTTGCGGATGGGGTTGGGCGGGTAGACGACCTGGAGGATGAAGTCGGAGAACTTCTGCATCTCCACTTCCGACAGCTGCGAGCTGCGGCCCAGCAGGTCCTTGAACGCGGGGTTGAACTGCTTGAAGGCCGCGACCTCGTCGAAGGTGCCGCCGTTGGGCTGCACGCTGGGCGCGCTGTCGCCACCGGTGCGGTCCCCGCGCCAGTGCATGGGGCCCTGGTTGGCCATGCCGCGCAGGCTCTGCGTGGACAGGGGGCCCTTCAGCGGGTGGAAGGACGTGTCCTGACCGAACGTGGGGTCCGTGCCGAACTCCGGCAGCACCGGCACGATGGGGTTGTAGCTCGCCTTCACGTCACCGTCCGGGTTGCCCAGGTCCCAGGTCGTGCTGTCGAAGTCGCCGAAGATGTGGCAGCTGCCGCAGGACGAGTCGCCGTGGCTGGAGCTGTTGCGCGCGTCGTAGAGGAACGGGCGGCCCTGCACCACGCTGACCGGCTCCGGGTTGAACATGGGCAGGTGCGCGACCTCCGTCTTCGTCGCGGTGTTGACGACGGAGATGGCGTTGTCGAAGCGGGTGAGCACGTACAGGCGCCCCCGGGCCTCATCCAGCACCAGGCCGGTGGGGCCTCCGCCCGTCAGCGCGACCTGGTTCGCGGTGGAGGGCGTGAAGGTGCCGGACTCCAGCTGGGACGTGGCGTACACGCCCAGCTTCGACGAACCGAACGCGGCGACGTAGAGCGTGGCGCCGTCGGACGTCACGGCCATGCCCGTGGGCTGCGCGAGGCTCTTCTCGCTCTCCGCGTTGGGCGTGGCCGCGCAGCAGGCCGCGTAGTTGATGTGCGTGTTGAGGTGGCGGGGCGTGACGGTGGGCGCGCTGGGGTCGCCCAGCACGGTGATGCGGCTTTCGTGCAGGTGGCCGCGCAGGGTGTTGCCCGTCATGGTGCCGGGGCCCTCGAAGCGCAGGTCGTTTCGCGCTTCGGTGTTGCTCACGTAGACCTTCCCGCTCACCGGGTTGACGGCCATGTTGAACAGGATGGTGCCCACCCCGGCGAAGGTGCCCGCCGCGCCGGACACCTGCACGGGCGGGTTGGCATTGGCGGAGATGGCGAAGACGTCCTTGTCCGGCAGGGAGAAGCGGACGTAGTCGGTCCACGGGCGGTTGAGCACGTCCACCCAGTCCTCGCCGTTGTACTTCACGATGACGGAGACCTCCGGGGCGGGGATGCCCTGGTGGTTGACGTTGGGGCCGGGGACGCCGCCCACGGACTCGCCGCCGTTGGGCACCAGGCTCTCGTGGACCACGGTGGTGCGGTTGCCGGAGTGGAACGCGGCCGCGTACACCCGGCTGCCATCCGGCGTGGCCGCGAGCGCGCGAGGCGTGTCACCGAACAGGGTGAGGCGGGTGAGCGGCGTGCCGCCCAGCGTCGTGCCCAGGTTCTCCGAGTCGAATACCCAGACGTCCGCGCGGCCGATGCCCGGCGTGGTGAGCTGCGGGTCGAACCCGGTGTTCTGGCCACGGTGCGCGGCGGTGATGAACGCGCGCTTCTTCCCGGTGCCCGCGAAGACGATGTCGCGGGGCTCGTCGCCCACGAGCAGCGTCCGCGTCACGCTGCCGCCCTGCCCGTTCGCGTCCACCTTCACGACGCTGACGCTGTCGGACAGGTGGTTGACCACCCAGACCTCGTTGTTGGTGCGCGCGGCCACGGCCACGGGCTCCAGCCCCACGGGCACGGAGCCCTTGTGGGTGAGGCCGCTGGTGCCCACCTGGAAGATTTCCAACCGGTTGTCCGGCGTGTTGACGGCGTAGAGCCACTCGCCGTTGGGCGACAGGGCCAGGGGACGCACCTGACCACTCTCGAAGACGGTGAAGTGCTGCGCCTGCGACGGGCTGCCCATGGCGAGGCCCAACAGCAGCGTCGCCGCGGACGCGGCGCGCTGGAAGACGCGGCGCACCGCCGGGTGTCTGACTTTCATGGATGTCTCTCGGGAAAGGGGGATGGGGACCCCCAGCTTCACTGTAGGGGTGGCGTCTGACATTGAGGAACGGGTGAACCCGGACCCGGTGGAATCGTTGCGCGGCGCAACGACTCCATCCCTGTGTACGCAGTGAAGGGCGTTCCCTGGTCGATGGCGCCTTTTACCGGGGCCAGCCGCGCAGGAGCCGTTCGGCGGCGTCCTGCTGATCCCACCGCACGCGGCCGGTCAGCGTCAGGCTCCCGCGCTCGATGCGGATCCCCCTCCACACCGGGGAGCCCGGCACGTAGCGCGCCTCCGCGCGGGACCAGGCCAGACCGCCGGTGGCCTCCACCATGCGCATCACACAGGCGTCGAACTCCGCCTCCGGCAGCCAGCGCAGCGCGTCCAGCACCCGGTCGGACTCGAAGCCGCGCAGCTCGGACGGGTGGCCGGTGACGGCCCTCAAGGCCTGGGGCCCCTTGCCTTCCGGGATGAAGGAGAGGCCCTGGGGGCCCAGCACGCAGAAGCCCTTGCGCTTGCCGAGCTTCGCGGGAAACACCGCCACGCTGTCCAGGCGCACGCCCGTCCGGGCCGCGCCGCGCAACGGCGGCTGCCGGTGCAGCTCCACGAGGAGGGCCAGCTCCGCTGCATCCCGGAGGGCGGGCGCGTGCCACCGGCGCTCGCCCTCCACGCGCAGGTCCCAGGTCCGCTCCACGCGGACGCCGCCATCCCCGATGGTCCCCAGCCGCACCTCCTGCAGAGGCCCGAACGTCGGCTTCCAGAGCAGCCGCTCACTGGTCAGCTTCGCATGCCCCGAGCGCAGCAGGTCCCAGAGAGGGGGGCCCATGCCGGTCCCCACGAAGAGGGCGATCGCCATGCTCTTCAAGCCAGGGGGCGCCAACACCCAGGCCGCGAGCGTCGCGGGCAGACCGAAGCACCAGATCCAGCCGTAGTACGCGGGCAGCTCCGCGCGAAACCGCTTCTCGCGGTTCTCCTGGCCCCCCTGGGCGACGGCCTCGTAGACGAGCACCTCCCCCGGATTCAGCGTCCAGCGCACCTCCTGGGACACCAGCGCATCCAGCCGCGTCAGCAGCTCTTCCAGCGACACGCCTTCGGGCGCCACCGTCAGCACGTCCAGCCTGCGCCGGGCCAGCCGCGTCAGCCGCTCCCGCCGCGCCGACAACTCCCGCGCCGCCTTCAATGCGGGCGTGTCGTCCGGCCAGGCCTCCTGCACGGCACGACGCTGGACGCGCTCCAGCGCCTCCTCCACCGCCTGGGCTTCGGCCACGAGCGCGGACACCAGCTCCGGACGCCGCACCAGCGCGCGCCGCCATCGCCGGCCGGACAGCGCCCTCTCCAGCTCCGCATACGGGCGCCGCGCCGCCGCGAGGACCTCCGCGCGCCCCTCCAGCTGACGCTCGACGTCGGCCACCGTGAGGCCTGGCGGGGCAGTGCTGGGACGTGACCGCTCGGGCATCGCGCGGGACAGCATAGCCCCGCTGCTACTCCCCCGGCGGCTCCAGCTCCAATCGCTCACACTGACGCAGCATCTCCACCGCGTCGGCGGGTTCGTCGGGCGAAGGCGGCACCGCCTCCGACCAGGGCACGGACGGCTGGGCCGGCGTTCCCATCGACTCCTTCAGGAGCGCGATGAGGTCCTTCGCGGGGTCCCTGGGAAACGACATCACCGCCTGCAACGGCCGAGGCGCGACGGGCGGCGGCTCCGGCAGGTCCTCGCAAGGAAGCGCGGCGGCCTGGAGCAACAGCGCGGGCGAGGGCGACGGGGCCACCACCGCCCCAGGCTCCGGAGACAGCAGGTCATCCGGGTCGAATCCGAAGGGCACCCGGGGCGCCGCCTGGAGCGCAACGGCCTCGTGTTCCATGTCCCCCTCCTTCGGGATGCACCGCAGCGTGTTCAAGCGGGGCGTGGGCGCCTCCGCGAGCGTCGGCGTGGACACCGCGTCCGAGCGCTCCGGCAGCAGGGGTTCGTCCCTCCTGTGAGGCCACAGGGGCACCGGCAGCAGCACCACGGCCGGCTCGCGCAGGGGCAGCGAGCGCACCCGCGCGCCTCCCAGCCCCACCGCCGCCTTCGCCACCGCGGCGGCGTGCTCCGCGAGCACCCGCTCCGCCCAGGCCTTCACCCACTTTGCCAGGGACAGCACCCAGGCAAGGTGCCGCCGCTCGCGGGGCCGCGCCTCCACGGCCTCGGATGGCGGAACCGCGTGCATCGTCACTCCTCCTTCACCGGCACCCGGATGACCAACGGCGACGTCCCGGTGGCCAGCCCCTCCGACGCCACCGACAGCAGCCCCCCTTCCGCGCGCACCTCCAGCAGGCCCAGCGACTCTCCCGGCGGCGGGCGGGGGAAGTGGAAGTGCCCCTCCGCGTCCGTGCGCGTGCTCAACCGCAGCGAGGGCAGCGCCACCCACGCGTCCCGGATGGGCACGTCACCGGGCCCCACCACCCGACCCAGCAGGGGGGCCTGCTCGGACACCGCGTCCACCAATGACAGACATCGCACCTCCGCCAGGGGCCGCTCCTTGCGCACCTGCACCCGCAGGCGGAAGGCCGGACGCGGCACCGAGCGCAAACCCGCCCACAGCGCCGCCGGCACCGGGCTCAGGTCCACCTCCAATTCCTTGTCGCTCATGGCCGCGAAGACCAGGTCGCCCAACAGCCGGTGCGCGCGCTCGGGCGTCTCCGCGCCCACCGTCACCAGATAGCAGACGGTGAATTGCAGGGCGCCCCGCTTCCCCGCCCGGGTCAGGGGCGCCGGCCCCAGCTCCAGGAGGTAAAGACAGACACCCCGGTCCAGGGCCTCACGGTCGGGCACGCCCAGGTGCACCGGAGCATCCGTGGCAATGCGTCCCACCCACGCTCTCATGCGCAGATCGACTTCGTCGATCATCCTTGGCCCCCCGGGTTCCGGCCCTGAATGCCTCGCCACCGTTTCCTTTCATCATACGCTCGCATCGAGTGGATTTGCTCGACATCACCCGCGGGATTGAACAGGACGTCCTTGATTTGACAGGCATTGCGCGCATTTCCAGTTCTTGAGGCACTGCGCAGCGTGTCGGGAACCGGGCAGTCCCTCCACCGCGGGTCGTGGCATCCCGGAAAGCCCGTACGGGTTTCGCGTGAAGCGCTTCATTTCCCGCTCGCCTTCCGCGAAGAATGCCCGCTGGGCCGGCATTCACCGTGGAACTTTCGTCATGACGATGGACTCTTCTTCCTTGAGACGACGACACCCTTCCCTTCTCTCCTCGGGCATCGCCCTGGGGTGCCTGGCCGTGTTGGGCAGCGCCACCCCGGCGCTCGCCCAGGACGACGCGCCCCACAAGGTGGGCCTGCTGCTGGACGCGGGCGCTCCGCACGGCATCGGCGTGTCCGCCGTGGTGCGCCCCACGAACTGGCTGCGGCTGCACGCGGGCCCCACCACGAACACGCTCAGCATCGGCGTGCGCGGCGGTGTGACCCTCCTGCCGATGGACACCTTCATCGCCCCGACCCTCAACGTGGAGGGCGGGCACTACTTCGGTTCGGAGTACAGCGAGGTGCTGGACTGGCTGGGCCGTGAGCCGAGCGCCACGTCGGAGGCCATCCGCGACGTCACCTACAACTACGTGACGGGCAGCGTGGGCCTGGAGGTGGGCACGAAGAGCCGCTTCAACTTCTTCCTGAACGTGGGCTTGAGCTACGTGGCGATGACCGTGCCGGACCCCACGCCGCTCATCCAGGACGCCTCCGGGGACGACAGCGTCACGTCCGGACCGCTGCACCTGCGCGCCACCATCCCGTCGGTGAAGCTGGGCTTCATCGTCTACTTCTTCTGAGCCAGGAGACCCATCCACCATGCGAACGCAATCCTTCCGCACCCTCCTGCTCGCTGGCGCCGTGGCCCTGTTGGGCACGGGCTGTGATTCGCTCTTCACCGTCGAGGTGGAGGCCGAGCGCATCTGCAAGTCAGAGAACGACCTGTCCTTCCCCGCCTCCCCGCCCATCGCCGGCTCCGTGGAGCAGTCCTTCACGATTCCGCTGGGTGACTTCGCCAGCGCGCTGCCCGAGGACGCCGACGTGGAGACGGAGCTGCGGCTGAAGCTCTTCGACGCCACCGCCAGCACGGACATCAGCGGCATCGAGCGCGCCAGCCTCGCCGTGCGCAAGCCGGGCTCCGCGGAGTACGTGGTGCTGGGCGAGTTCCGGCGCACCGGCACCGGGGGCTCCACGAACAAGCTGGAGCTCACCAGCAGCGGCGCGGTGGACGTGCTGGACCTGGCCAAGCAGGAGGAGCTGGAGTTCCGCTTCCAGGCCACGGGGTCGCCTCCCACGCAGTCGTGGACCGCGGACGTCGAGGTCTGCGTGGGCGCCAAGGCGAGAGCCAACTACTTCGGCCTGCTGTTCTGAAGCCTCCACTCCCGCCCCGGCGAAAAGGACGCCGCCGGGGCGGCGGGTCGGCCGGAAGCTGGACGGGGACACCTGGCGCCCTTAAGTGGGGAGGGTGGGACGCAAGCGGGCCGTGGGCGGCATCAAGATTCCGGGATGGGCGTGGCTGGTGCCGTGCGCGCTGGTGCCCGTGGTGTTGCTCAACCTGGGCGTGGCGTGGCTGGGCGAGACGCAGGTGTCGCCCCTGTCCTTCTCCTTCCTCCAGACGAAGGCGCGCGCCCTGGGGGCCTACGTGGCGCACCGGCCCGAGTGCGTGCTGGACGGGCACCCGCCGCTGGAGCCGCTCATCGAGGACACGGAGCGCCGCCACGGGATTCCGCCGGGGCTCCTGAAGGCGCTCATCCAGGTGGAGTCGGAGACGCGGGTGCACCGCATCTCGCCCGCGGGGGCCATGGGGCCCGGGCAGCTCATGCCGGACACGGCGGCGCTGATGCGGGTGGAGGACCCCTTCGACCCGGCGCCCTCCGTCAACGCGAGCGGGCGCTACCTGGCCGAACAGCTGCGCAGGTTCCGCGACGTGCGCCTGGCGGTGGCCGCGTACAACGCGGGCCCGGGCGCGGTAAACGGGCGCGTGCCGCGCAACGGGGAGACGGAGTTCTACGTGGCCAAGGTGCTCGCGGCCTATGAGCACACGAAGCCGAAGGCCCCCGTCGCGCGGAAGGCCCGTCCGCCGGATGCGGCCTCGAAGCCGGCCGCCGCACCGAAGCGGGCGGCCCCCGTGAAGCCCGCGTCCCGTCCGCCGGCGGGCAGCAAGCCTCCCGCGAAGCTCGCCTCCGCGACGCGTTAGGGCCGGGCGCCGGGTGGGGCCTCCGCCTCACGCCGCAGCACGAAGAAGTAGGGCGCCATGTCCCGTGCGTCCATCAGCCCCAGCAGCGTGTCCCGGTCCACCTTCCGGAACACGTCGAGGATGGGCCGGTCGTCGTAGACCATCGTCGCGCTGAGCCGCCCCCGGAACTCCAGCATGCGCAGGCGCGCCTTGAACTGGTCCGTCCCCACCGAGGCCCGGTGCGGCGCCACGGGCCCCGCGAGCTCCGGGGCCGGCCACTTGCGCGGGTCCACCGGGAACACCGCCTCGCGGTCCTCCGTGTAGAAGAGCAACGGGTGCACGCTCTCCGCGTCGATGAACTGCTTGCCGTACCAGCCCGTTGAAGCGAGCAGCCCGTCCAACGGATGTCCCGTCTGGAACTCGCGCCCCTGCCACGTGCCGCGCATGAACCCGACGTCCACCGCGGGCAGGCTGTCGAACAACGCGAGCGCCTCCTCCACGCGGATGCGCCCGGCCTTCACTGCTTCGTCGAACGTCATGTCGTTCCGCCTCCTGGCATGCACAGCACCGGTTTGACCGCCACGCGCGTCTCCATGTCGTGAACGGCGTCGTTGATGGCTTCGAAGGGATACGCGCGGCTCAGCTTCTCCAGCGGGAAGCGCCCTTGCGCGTGCAGCGCGACCAGCCTGGGGATGAAGGCCTTGGGGTCCACGTTGCCTTCGAGGATGCCCACCAGCTTCCGGCCCAGGAGCAGCGCCGTCATGGAGAGCGAGACCTCCGCGTCCCGGCCAGGAAGCCCGAGCAACCCGCACGTGCCCAGGGGCCGTGTCACGTCGAACGCCTGCCGCAACACCTGGGGCGACCCCACGCACTCCAGCGCGAAGTCCACGCCGCCGCGGGTGAGCGCCACCACCGTCTTCGTGAGCCCGGGCTCATCCGCCAGGAACGTGTCCGTGGCGCCCAATTCACGCGCGAGCTCCAGCCGCTCCGCGCTGAGGTCCACCGCGAGGATGCGTGATGCGCCCGCGACCCGCGCCGCCATGATGGCCGCGAGCCCGACGGAGCCCGCCCCGAAGACGGCGAGCTGCTGCCCCGCCTGGAGCCGGAACGCCTCCAGCACCGCCCCCGCCCCGGTCTGGAACCCACAGCCCAGCGGAGCCATCCGCTCGATCGGCACCGAGCCATCCACCTTCACCGCGTTGTGCTGGTGCGCCAGCACGTGCGTGGCGAACGACGACTGATGGAAGAAGCTCGAGCGGACGGGCTCGCCGCGCCACCGCATGGGGAACGAGCCGTCCGGCCGTGAGCCGGAGAAGTTCCCCGCGTAGGCCCGCTCGCAATAGGGAAAGTGTCCGCCCGCGCACGTGCGGCAGCCACGGCACGAGAAGTAGCTGAGCACCACCGCGTCGCCGGGCTGGAAGCCCGTCACGCCCTCCCCCACCGCCTCCACCACGCCCGCGCCTTCGTGGCCCAGCACCGCGGGCAGCGGGAAGCGGCCCGCTCCTGCCCGGTACGTGAGGTCGGTGTGGCAGATGCCGCTCGCCGCCACCCGCACGCGCAGCTCGCCCTCCTGGGGCGCATCGAGCTCGACCTCGTCGATGACGAAGGGACCACCCACCTCCCGCAGCAGCGCGGCTCGCACTGGAAGACCCATGGCCACATACTATTGGCACTTCGCCAATAAAGTCACATGCCCCGGGCCATTCGGGGTCGCACCTGCCATTTCCGGGTCAGGTCCGGGCGGCTTCCAGCTTGCGCCCGTGCAGGCCGGTGGCCGCGCCCGTGTCCAGCCACAGCTCCACGTCGCGATGGAGCTGGAGGAACGACGCGGGCCACCGGGGCGTGAGCGGCCCGTGCACCATCGCCGTCACCGCCGCGGCCTTGTTCACGCCGAACGCGAGCACCACGACCTTGCGCGCCTGGAGCACCGCCGCCATGCCCAGCGTCAGCGCCGCCATGGGCACCTTCGACGGATCATCCCCGAACGCCATCACGTGGGACAGCCGCGTCTCCCGCGACAGGCGCGCGCGGTGGCTCGTCGCCGTCAGCGCCTCGCCGGGTTCGTTGAACGCGATGTGCCCGTTGGGCCCCACGCCCAACAGCAGCAGGTCCAGCCCTCCGGCCGCCGCGAGCGCCGCGTCATAGCGCGCGCATTCCGCCTCCGCGTCCGGCGCGCACCCGTCGAAGAAGTGGATCCGTTCCGTTGACAGATTCACATGCCGGAACAGATGCCGGTCCATGTACGCGCGGAAGCTGCCCGCGTCCTCGGGCGGCAGTCCCAGGAACTCGTCCACGTTGAACGTCGTGGCCCGCGACAGGTCCAGCGCCCCCCGGCCCGCCAGCTCCACGAGGTTCCGGTACACGTTGAGCGGCGAGCGTCCCGTGACGAGCCCCAGCACCAGCTCCGGCGTGTGACGCACCGCCTCGGCGATGCGCGCCGCGCAGGTGGCGGCGGCCTCCTGCTCCGTCTGGAACACCCTTGGGTTCATGGGCTGGCCAGCATAGGCC
>NZ_RAVY01000221.1:0-15312 GCF_003611625.1 Corallococcus sp. CA054B | reverse complement strand
GTCGGGGGCCACCCTCGGCTTGTGCACGCGGTGTGCCCCGGCGTGGGGGGACTCCCGTGCTGGGGACGCCTTGGAAAGAAACCGTGTGGCTGTGGCCAGGCGACGTCAGCGGCTACGCAAAGCTTGCGAGGTCCGCACGTCGTGCATAGCAGCGGAGGCCTGGCCGCCTAGTCCGCGAGCCTGCCGCCCCGGCCGGCCTTCTTCTCGGAGGTGCGCTTCTTGTCCTCCAGGCGCCGGCGCTTGGAGCCCAGGGTGGGGCGGGTGGCCTTGCGGACCTTGGGGACGAAGGTGAGGGCCTGGAGGCCGGCGCGCAGGCGGCGCACGGCGGCGTCCTTGTTCTGGGACTGGCTGCGGCGCTCGGTGGCGGTGACGGACAGCTCCGTGGGCGGGTGGGTGAGGCGCACGCCGCTGGCGGTGGTGTTGCGGTGCTGGCCGCCGGGCCCGGAGGCGATGAAGAACTCCACGTCGCAGACCTTCAGCAGGGCCTCGTCATCCAGGGCGAGGGCCTCCCGTGCGGCCTGGCGTCGAGCGGGTGCGATGGGGGTGGTCGGCGGCGTCATGGCGGTCCTCAAGTTAGCGCCGCGAAGACGCCGCCGGTACCCCGCGCCTGACACCGGGCGGCGCGGGGTCCCATGGAGGCCTGCTCAGGTGAAGTTCAGGTTGAACGTGAAGCCCGTCTTGGCTGTGCCGCCGTCCTCGGACCTGGCCACGAACTTCACCACGTAGGGTAGGACGGAGAGCGAGCGGTCCGTGGTGACGCGCACCTGCGCGGTCGTCTCGCCCGGGGCCAGGGTGACGGGGTCGGAGTCGAGCCGGTTGGAGGGGGTGGAGGTCTCAAGCTCGATGGTGAGTGGACCGGTGAAGCCCTCCGCGCGCGTCACCGTCACCGTCACCTGGGCGGACTGGCCGGGCGTCACGTTCACCTGGCGGGGCTCCACGGCGATGGAGAAGGCCTCGTTGGGCTCGGGCGGCTGCAGGATGATCAGGGAGATGTTGCCCCGGGCGGTGACGTTGTTGGCCGGGTCCTCCGCGATGAGCTGCAGCGCGTTCACTCCGTAGCTCGTGACGCCGGGGGCCACCGTGATGGTGGCGGTGGTGCTGGCGGTGGTCTCTCCCTCCGGGAGGGTGAAGTCCGGGCCGAAGGTGACGCCCTCGGGAACGACGGCCGGGCGCACGCGCACCTCGCCCAGGTTGTCCGCGATGCGCTGGAGGGAGATGTCATAGGGGACGGAGTCGCCGGGCGCGGCGGTGACGGTGTCCTCGCCTCCCCAGTCCAGGCGGTAGTAGGGCGTGTTGCCGCCACAGCCCAGGGCCAGCGCGCAGGCGAGGACGGCGAGACGGGGGAGGGAACGCGGCATGGGAGGGCTCCAGGGGTGGCGAAGCAGGGTCGAGCATGGGGCCGGGGCGAACGGGCCCGCAAGCGTCCCCGGGGAAGACGGGCGTCAGCGGAACAACGAACAGGCGGCCAGATAAGTCCCGACGTGGGCCTCCAGCGACGGCGCCAGCGGCCGCGCGTAGCCGCCGCCCAGCGTGAGCACCACGGGGAGTCCGCGCTCCTTCGCCGCGCGCATGACGCGCAGGTCGCGCTCGCGCAGCCCCGCGTGGGTGAGTGACAGCCGGCCCAGGGTGTCCTCCTCCAGCGGATCCACGCCAGCCTGGAAGAAGAGCAGGTCGGCGTGGGCGGACTCCAGGACGTGGGGCAGGTGCGCGTCGAGCGTGGCCAGGTACTCCGCGTCCCCCACGCCGTCCTCCAGCCCCAGGTCCAGGTGCGAGGCGTGCTTGCGGAAGGGGAAGTTGTGCTCGCCGTGCATGGAGAAGGTGAAGACGGACGGGTCGCCCGCGAAGACGGCCGCGGTGCCGTTGCCCTGGTGCACGTCCAGGTCCACCACCACCGCGCGTCGGATGGCCCCTTCGGCCTGGAGCACGCGGATGGCCACGGCGATGTCGTTGAAGACACAGAAGCCCTCCCCGTGGTCCGGGAAGGCGTGGTGCGTGCCGCCGGCCAGGTTCGCGCCGAAGCCGTCCTCCAATGCGGCGCGGGCGGCGGCCAGGGTGCCGCCCACGGACGCGCGCGCGTTGTCCACGAGCCGCAAGGACCAGGGGAAGCCCAGCCGGCGCAGCTCCGCGTCGGTGAGCTTTCCGCCGAAGAAGGCGTCCAGGTAGCGCGGGGTGTGGACGCGCTCCAACTCGCTGCGCTCCGCGCGGGGGGCCTCGTGGAAGGCGGCGGGGGGAAGGATGCCGCGCTCGAGCAGGATTTCGCGCAGCACGCGGTACTTCTCCATGGGGAAGCGGTGCCCGTCGGGCAGGGGGACCAGGTACCGGTCGATGTGGAAGACGCGCACGGACCCCGGGCGTAACGCCCGTTCCGGAGGGGTGCAACCGGGGGCGTAGAACTTCCGGCGGGCCTGTCCGTTACAGGAGCAGGCGGCGCGGATGTGCCCGCCCTGCCGTCCGTCATCCGGAGCCCACCCATGAACCTGAAGCCCCTCTCGCGGGCCGTCCTGACGGCCGCGCTCGCCACCGGTCTGTCCGCCACCTCCGCCTTCGCCGTCACGCCCGTCCGCGCGCCGGCGTCCACCCAGAAGCCCGCCGCGACGGAGAAGCCCTTCGTGAAGGGGGCGCCCACGAAGCCCACGGACACGCAGGCCCAGGCCCAGGGCCAGGACGCGCAGGCCCAGCCGCAGGGGCAGCGGCCTGAAATCGAAGTGGCGTTCGTGCTGGATACGACGGGGTCGATGGGCGGCCTGCTGGAAGGCGCGAAGCAGAAGATCTTCTCCATCGCGTCGCGCATCGCGAAGGGCAAGCCCACGCCGCACCTGAAGGTGGCGCTCGTGGCGTACCGGGACCAGGGGGACGCGTACGTGACGAAGCGCTTCGACCTGAGCGACGACATGGACTCCATGTTCGCGGAGCTGCGCAAGCTGGACGCGAACGGGGGCGGGGACCACCCCGAGCACGTGGGCCGCGGCCTGGGCGAGGCCGTGTCGCTGCTCAAGTGGAGCCAGGACCGCGAGGTGATGAAGGTCATCTTCCTGGTGGGCGACGCGCCCCCCGCCCAGCGCGAGGCCGCCTGGGACTTCAAGCTCTGGTCCAAGCGCGCGAAGGAGCGGCACATCGTGGTGAACACGGTGCGCTGCGGCGCGGACGCGAGCACCGAGGAGTCCTGGCGCTACGTGGCGAAGCTGACGGACGGCACCTTCGACTCCATCGACGCGGCGGGCGGCATGGTGGCGGTGGCCACGCCCTATGACGCGGAGCTGTCGCGGGTGAACGCGGAGCTGGCGTCGAAGACGCTGTACGGAGGCCGCGCGGAGGCCCGGGCCATGAACGTCGCCCGCGCGGAGGCGACCAAGGGCATGGCCGCGGAGGCCGTCGCGGACCGCATCAGCTACATGAAGACGAGCCGGGGCGTGGGCAAGAGTGCCCCCAGCGCCGGGGCGGTGAGCAGCGCGCCCGCGGCCGTCGCGGGCGGCGTGGACCTGCTGGAGAAGCCGGCCGCGCTCGACGCCCTCAAGGACGACGAGCTGCCCCAGGAGCTCAAGGGCCTCAAGAAGGAGGAGCAGGCCGCGAAGGTGAAGCAGCTGGCCGCCGAGCGCAAGGTGCTGGAGGAGAAGGTCGCGAAGCTCGCCACCGAGCGCGACCAGTGGCTCACGAAGAACGCCCCCGCCAAGGAGGACGCCTTCGACGCCAACGTGATGAAGAGCGTGAAGACGCAGGCCGCGAAGTTCGGCGTCACCTACTGAGCGCGGCTATTCACGCGTCACCGCCCGGAGGACGAGCTCCCGGCGCTGGTCCAACAGCCGCATGGCCCAGGGCCGCGTCACCCGGTACACGCCGAAGTGGAGCACGGCGAACCCGAGGATGAAGGCCACGGACTGCCAGCCCGGTCCGTCCTTCCCCGCGGCCCGCAGCGCGTGGCCAAACGGCATGCAGCCCACGCTGGCCGCGAGGATGCCCAGCATGGACGCGGTGAGGGGGATGCGGTCGCGCCGCTTGAGGCTCGCGTGGAACTTCACCGGGAAGTACAGCGACAGGAAGTTGCCCGCGGCCAGCAGCATGGGCACCACCGCCGCCACCGCGGCCATGGCGCACAGGAAGTCCACGAGCGTGCCCGAGCCGAAGTACACCCGGTAGAAGGCGCCCACCAGCACCGCCATCCCCAGCGCCGCCACGCCCTGCACCCGGTTCTTCGCGCGCAGCACGTCCGCCAGGTCCAGGGGCGCCGCCAGGAACACCGCGAAGCCGTGCCCGTCGTACGCGAAGGTGTTCTGGGAGAACGTGGACGCGATGACCACCGCGCCGTAGATGCTCAGGCCGCCCATCACCCACGCGTCCGCGCTGCCGCCCAGGAGGTACACGAAGAGATCCCTGCCGGAGAGCAGCTTCAGCAGGATGGCCAGGATGAAGGGCACCGCCGCCAGAAGCCGCGCGCGCGGGTTGCGCCACAGGTCCAGCACCTCGCGGCGCAGGAGCGTGTCGAAGCGCGAGCCCGTGGTGGCGAAGGGGTCGCTGTCCTTCCCATCCCCCCGGTCGCCGCCGGAGCGGCCTCCCGCCTGCCGGTGGAAGCGCATCAGGAGCGCGTACGCCACGCCCATGCCCATGGCGGTGAAGAACAGCAGCCCGAAGGCCTCCAGCATGGCGATGCCCACGCGCCCGTGCGCCAGCTGTCCCAGCCCGTCACCGAAGAAGCCCGGGGGCACCTGGCTGAGCGCCACCGCCGCGTTGATGATGAGGCTCATGTCCAGCGCGCCCACGCCCGCCTCGCCCACGCTGGTGAGCCACGACGTGTCGATGGGCGGGATGAACGACGCGGCGACGAGGAACGCCACCATGCCGCCGCCCATGATGCGCGCGCTGTGCTTCGCCCGCAGCACGTTGATGACCGTGTAGAGGCCCACCCGGCTCCACGCCGCGCAGAAGAGCGCGAACAGCACGTAGAGCACCGCCGCCAGCCACGGCGACGCCAGCCGGTGCCGCGACGCATAGCCCACCGCCGCGCCGGTGAGGGGCGCGTAGAACACCAGCGCGCGCGGCTCGAAGAGGCTGGCCACCGTGGAGCCCATCAGCAGGCGGAACGGCGAGATGGGGAACGCGGCGTAGCGCGACAGCTCCGAGTGGTCATCCACGCCCGCGGACAACAGCGGCCACGTCACCCAGGTGGCGGCGGTGACGAAGCACAGCAGGTTGAGGATGAAGTACGGCCACACGTTGCTGTGCACGATGAGCGGCATCCGCATCAGCTTGAAGAAGCTCAGCCCCAGCAGCACGCCCGGCGCGCTGGAGCCCACGAACGCGGCCACCGCGAGCAGGCGGCTCTTGCCCGGGCCCTGGTTGAGGCCCAGGTGCAGGCGCAGGCCCCAGAGCAGCATCAGGTGCTGGAAGAAGCCGGGGACCTTCGGACGCGGGGCGCTCACGCGGACTCCCGGCGCAGCGGCACCACGTTCGCCGCGGGCTCGCCGTAGAACGACAGCTTCGCGTTGCGCGCGGCGGGCACGGCGATCAGCTTCTCGAACACCGCCTCCAGCGTGGACACGCCGTGGCGCTGGCGAAGCTGCTCCACCGGGCCCTGGTCCAGCATGCGCCCGCCCCGGATGACGCCCGCGTGCGTGGCCAGCCGCTCGGCGATCTCCAGCACGTGCGTGGTGAGCAGCAGCGTCACGCCCCGGCGGGACAGCTCGCGCAAGAGTTCGCGGATGACGCCCGCGGCGAGCACGTCGATGCCCTCGAAGGGCTCATCCAGCAGCACCAGCTCCGGCGCGTGGATGAGCGCCGCGGCGATGGCGAGCCTGCGGCGCATGCCCTTGGAGTACTCCGCCACCAGCGCGCCCGCCTTGTACGTGAGCTCCGTCAGCTCCAGGAGCTCCACCGCGCGCGACGCGGCCTGGGCGCCGTCCAGCCCGTACATGCGCGCGCAGAAGGTGAGGTACTGGCGGCCGGTGAGGCGCTCGAAGAGGCTCAGCTCCTCCGGCACCACGCCCACGCGCTGCTTCACGTCCAGCGGCCTGGCCACGGCGTCCACGCCGAGCATGCGGATGGTGCCCTGGTCCGGCCCGTACACGCCGGTGAGCAACGCGATGGAGGTGGACTTGCCGGCGCCGTTGGGGCCGAGGAACGCGTAGAAGGCGCCCCGTGGAATCTGAAGCTCCAGGCCGTCCAGCGCGGTGAAGGTACCGAAGCGCTTGACGAGGCCGCGGGCGTCGATGGCCAGCTCTTGGCCGGCGGGTTCAGCAGGAGGGGGCGTCATGAAGGACGCCATCACACCATGCACCGTGGGGTCGCCCACAATCCTCGGGTTGACGGATGGTGCGGCCCGCCGGGCGCTTCCCGACTCAGTGCACCATGGCCACCTCCGGCGGCCCGACAATCTGCTGCACGGTGGTGCGCACCTTGTCCAGGTCCACCGGCTTGGAGATGTAGCCGGCGGCGCCCACCAGCTCCGCCTCCCACTCGAAGCCGTAGCCGGAGATGATGATGATGGGCAGGTTGCGCGCCCGCGGCATCTTCTTGAGCGCGTCCAGCAGGCCCCAGCCGCTCATGACGGGCATGCGCAGGTCCAGCAGCACGGCGCCCGGGATGTCGTCCTCCAGAAGGTCCAGTGCCTCACGGCCGTTCTTGGCCTCGATGGTGGCATAGCCCATCTCCTGGAGGGCATCGCAGATGAGCGTGCGGTGACTCGCGTCGTCGTCGACGACCAGGATGAAGTTCGACATGGGCTTGAGCCTCTGGAGTGGCGGCGTCTGCTTGGGGACCGCGATTCTATGGGGACGAAGATGGGAATGCCCCTTCCATTGCGGAAGGGCCTTCGTTTCTTTTCAACACTCTCCGTAGAGTGACAGCGTATTGCCGCCCAGCACCCCCGCGAGCGCGGCCTCGTCCAGCCCCAGCCCGGCCAGCGCCCGCAGCTCCCGGTCCCACGCATAGGGGATGTTGGGGAAGTCCGTCCCATAGAGGATGCGCTCGGGCCGGATCTCCAGCGCCTTCTTGGGGAGGGGCACGGGGAAGTAGCCGCCCACCGCCATGGTCGTGTCCAGCCAGAGCGTGTCATGGCGCTCCAGGAGGCGCGCGTACGCGTCGAACTCGTCCGCCCCCAGGTGCGGCACGCACAGCTTGAGCGTGGGATGATCCTTCAGCACGCGCTCCACCCGCTCCGCGGCGCAGAGCTGGTGCGGATCCACCGGGTACTGGGCGCTGGACGGCTCCCGCCCCGAGTGCATCACGAGCGGCCTGCCCGCCCGGGCGCACGCTTCATAGAGTTCGTTCAGCTGGGGCGCGTCCGGGGAGAAGGCCTGCACGTGGCAGTGCAGCTTCACGCCCTTCAGCCCCAGGGCGAACGCCTCCTCCAGGATGGCGACGGCGCCGGGCTCGCCCGGGTACACGGTGCCAAGGCCGATGACGCGGGGCTCGGCCTTCGCCACCTCCGCCACGAAGGCGTTGAGCGCGCGCGCCATGCCCGGCTTGTGGGCGTAGTGCAGGGCGACCACGCGCTCGACGCCCCGGGACAGGAGGAACGACAGCACGTGGGGCGTGTGCAGCTTGTAGCGGATGGGCCAGCCGTAGCGGTCGAACCAGCGCCACACCGCTTCGAAGACGCGATCAGGGAACAGGTGCACGTGCGCGTCCACGACGGGCGGCAGGCCGGGGTCCACGCGGGGCCCCTCCTCGTCCGCCAGCGCGGGCATGGGCATCTGGATGCCCCGCTCCCGCCAGGTCGCGGCCGGCGAGGAGGCCAGGCACGGCACCGGCGCGTCGGCGTCCTCGTGCTCGCTGTGAGAATGCGCGGGAGGGGGCTCGCGGGGGGCCGTCATCCGCCCGTGCCCGGTCCCGAGGGCTTCTTCGCGTCGTCTTCGTCCAGGTCCAGGCGCCGCAGGTAGCTGTTGTGCGCGTAACCCTGGCGCTCCAGCCGCTGCGCCTCGATGGCGTCCGCGACCTTCGAACACACCTGGCCGAGCATGCGCAGGGACTCGGCGATCAACCGCTCCGCGTGATCCTGCGCGTTGGCGGACGGAATGATGGGACGGTCGCGACGGAACGGCAGGGGCAACTTCATCCGCTGGAATCTAAGGGATGCCCCCGTCAGGTGCCACGCGTCCGTCCCGCCCCGTCCCCTGGCCGCCCCTCCCGAGCTGGCGGGTTCACGGAGTGTTGACAGCGCGACGCGGCATCGCCCCCCAGGCCGGGTTAACGGCGTTGACAGTGTTCCACTTTACATTTTGCGCCGGTCCGGCCCCCGGGGCCCCCCTGGGCACGCCCTTGAGTGGTGGCAACCTCCTGGAATCCCGAAGGGTTTACGAATTTTCAAACGGGGGGATGACAGCGCCGGGATTCGACTCTACATTGCGTCCGTCGGATTTCACTCAAGAGGTGCTGCGCATGGCTTACGACGGCGAGCTTGTGAAGATGCAGAACGGTCGCTGGGCGCGGTTCCAGCGGTGCCAGGTGTACCGGCCGGGCGTGACGGACGCCGGCGAGACCATGCTCCTGATCGCGGTGGAGCTGGAGGAGCGCTATCAGCAGCTGCTCGACGAGGCGGCGGACTCCCTCGCGGAGTACCGCTCCCAGGGCGTTCCCGTGCAGGTGCGGCTGGCGCCGGACGCGCAGGGGCTCACCCTGCACCCGGAGGCCCAGGCCTCCGTCTCGTTGAACTAGGCCCCCCTCCGGGGACACAGGTTGTAAAGCCACGGGCTCCGCGCTTCACGGCGTGGGGCCCGTCGCATTTACAGCGCTGACAGGCCCGGGCGGCCGTCCACTTTTCAACGCACCGCGCGCCACCCGCACGGCGCGCGAATGCCGCGCTCAGTCGTGGATCTGGAAGAAGCGGGCGGCGTTGTCCCGGGTGACCCGCCGGACGATGCGCTCGGACAGCTTCGCCTTGCCCAGCAGGTTCGCCGTGCGCGCGAGCCCCAGGATGTCCCCCGCGCCGTCGCCCGCGTCGGAGTCCAGCACCAGGCGCTCGCTGCCCAGCCGCCGCACCAGGGCCACCGCCCGGTCCGCCTGGAGGGCCTCCGGGTGCAGGGTGAGGCCGGCCCAGTGGCCCACCTCCAGGATGGTCCGCACGGTGCGCGCGTTGGCGTGGTCCACCAGCGCGCGCGAGGGCAGCAGCCCCGACTGGCGCAGGAGCGTGAGGATGCGCCGCGTGTGGCGCTCCTTGTCCTTGAGCGGGGTGTGCACCACCACGCGCAGCTTGAGCTGGCGGGCCAGGGCCAGCTGCTCGAGGAAGGCCTCTTCCTCCTCCTCGCCGCCCACGTGCAGCCCCGTCTCGCCCAGGGCCACCACCCGGCCGCCCTCGAAGTAGTCCGGCAGGTGGCTCAGCACTTCGGACAGCCCCCGGCGCGGGATGCAGCGCGGGTGCACGCCCAGGGCGGCCCAGGCGCGGATGCCCAGCCGCTCCAGGCGCGGCAGCTGCTTCTCCACCAGCTGGTCGAAGTGCTGGCGCAGCCCCTTGGCCGTGGGCTCCGGGAAGTGGTGCGCGACCACCAGGGCCCGCTCCACGCCGAAGAAGCGCATGGACTCCAGGTCCTGGTCCGTCAGGGCCTCCGGGTGGAGGTGCGCATCGAAGAGCGGGAGCGGCTCGGGCACGGGCAGTCGTTCTCCTTCGTTTCAGTCCTGGCCCGTCGCGGCGCCCTCGTTGCGCGGGTCACTGGAGGAATAGCGCAGGTTGGTGCGCGGGTCGCTGTAGACGGCCTCCGCGTCGCCCCAGGCGTCCACCCGGCGAAGCTTGTGGCCCTTCGCCTCCAGCGTGGACAGCGTCGCCGGCTCCAGGCCCCATTTGTCCACCCACAGCTCGTCCGGGAGGTACTGGTGGTGCAGGCGGCCCGTGCCCACCGCGCGCGTCACGTCCATGCCGTGGTCCACCACGTTGCTGATGGCCTGGATGACGGTGGTGGGGATGGTGGAGCCGCCGGGGCTGCCCACCGCCAGCATCACCCGCTTGGGGTCCTCCTTGGTGAACACCAGCGTGGGCGACATGGAGGACAGGGGCACCTTGCCGGGCTGGATGGCGTTGGGCTCCCCCGTGACGAGCCCGTACGCGTTGGGCACGCCCGGCTGCGCGGCGAAGTCGTCCATCTCGTCATTGAGGAGCACGCCGGTGCCCTTGGCCACCAGGCACGAGCCGAAGCTGTAGTTGACCGTGGTCGTCATGGCCACCGCGTTGCCGTCCTTGTCGATGACGGAGATGTGCGTGGTGTTCTTCTTCTCCGGCTCCGGCGTGAGCGGCCCCGCGTCCTTGCGCAGCGTGGAGGCCGGCAGGCCCGCCGCTTGCGGCAGCAGCGACAGGCTGGGCGTGGCCTTCTTCGGGTCGATGCCGCCCGCCAGGTCCGCGATGTGGCCGGGCGACGTCAGCCGCTCCAGCGGCACCTGCACGAAGGCCGGGTCACCCAGGTACTTCGCGCGGTCCACGTACGCGCGCCGCACGGCCTCCACATAGAGGTGCAGCGACTCCGGGTCGCGGTACGGCACACCCTGCGGCCGCAGCTGCTGGAGCATGCCCAGCACCTGCACCACCGCCAGCCCGCCCGCGCTGGGCGGCGGCATGGTGAGGATGCGGTGCCCGCGGTAGGTGGTCTCCAGCGGCGTGGCCGGGCGCGTGCGGTAGTTCGTCAGGTCCTCCTGCGTGAGCACCCCGCCCGCGTCCTGCACCGTCTTCACCAGCGCCTGCGCCACCGGGCCCGCGTAGAAGGCCTTCGCGCCGCCCTTGGCGATCCGCTCCAGCGTGCGCGCCAGGTCCGGCTGCTTGATGAGATGGCCCACCGGCGGCACGTCCGGTGTGCCCTGGGCGTTGGGCGTAAGGAAGATGCGCGCGGCCTCCGGATCCTGGCGCAGGCACTCCGCGCGGCCGGTGGCCATCTGCTGGTACTTGGGCGTCACCCAGAAGCCCTGCTTCGCCAGCCGGATGGCCGGGGCCAGCACCACCGCGGGCTTGAGCTTGCCGTGCTTGGACAACAGCTCCAGGTAGCCCGCCACCGCGCCCGGCACCGCCACGCTCAGGGCGCCGTCCGTGGACAAGCCCGGCACCAGCGCGCCGTCCTTCATGTACATGTCGCGCGAGGCGCCCTTCGGAGCCACCTCCCGGAAGTCCAGCACCTGCGTTCCGCCCGACTTCGCGTCGTGCACCAGCGCGAACCCGCCGCCACCCACGCCGGAGTGGTAGGGACCCACCACCGCCGCCGCGAACGCCGCCGCCACCGCCGCGTCCACCGCGTTGCCGCCCTTGTCCAGCATCTGGAGCGCGGCCTCGCTCGCGGGCGGATACGCCGTGGCCACCGCACCTCCCCGGTAGGGACGTGCCGCACCCGCCTGAGTCGCCACCAGCAACACCGCGAGTCCTAGCGCGCGGAACGACTGTCGTTCCACAGCTCCCATGTGTGCTTTCCCCACCTGGAATGCCTTTCCTTGTGATTTCCGGCCGTTCCCTAATGCACCATGCGTCGCGCCCGGACCAGGGTTTCAGCTAGGCAACATTTTTTTCCTTGGATTGTGAGCAGAAGCGCGGCAGTCTCGGCCCATGCGCAGCAACTGGCGGTGCTCATGAGTCCTCCGAACCCCGTGGAAAACCCGGCGTCGGTTCCGACTCCGGCCTCCACCACGGTGCGGCTGACGACGTTCTTGAAGCCGCGCTTCGGCATCACGGTCCAATGCAACACGTTGTGTGTAGCAGTCAGCGCCCGTCCCTCCCCGGACGCCCCGCGATCATCTTTGACGCCCGGGCGCGGTTGACGAGTTGATCGGCGGTCCCTAATTCTCCGCCGCATATGACAGCTCTGGCGGCGGTTGTGCTGTGCGCGGGCAAGGGCACGCGGATGAAGTCGGAGAAGGCCAAGGTCCTTCACCCCATCCTCGGCCGGCCCCTCTGCGCCTATCCCTTGAAGCGGGCCCTGGAACTGGGCGCCACGCACGTGGTGCCGGTGGTGGGCCACCAGGCCTCGGAGGTGGAGACGTCCATCCGCTCCCACTTCCCGGACGCGCCCCTGCGCTTCGCGCTCCAGAAGGAGCAGAAGGGGACCGCGGACGCGGTGAAGGCGGCCGAGGACGCGCTGCAGGGCCACGACGGCCGCGTGCTCATCCTCTACGGAGACGTGCCGCTCCTGCGCAAGGAGACGCTCCAGGCGCTGCTCGCCGCGCATGACGCCGCGGGCGGAGTGCTGGCGCTGGTGTCCACCACGCTGGAAGACCCCACCGGCTACGGCCGCGTCATCCGCGAGGCCGGCAAGGTGGCGCGCATCGTGGAGCACAAGGACTGCACCCCGGAGCAGCGCGCGGTGAAGGAGTGCAACGCGGGCATCTACTCCGTGGACGCGGCCTTCCTCTGGAAGGCGCTGGCGGAGATCAAGCCCGTCAACGCGCAGGGCGAGTACTACCTCACCGACCTGGTGGAGATGGCCGCGAAGCTGGGCCCCGTGGGCGCGGTGGACGCGGACGCCACGGAGACCGCGGGCGTGAACGACAAGGTGGAGCTGGCGGCGCGCGCCCGCGTCCTCCAGCAGCGCATCAACGAAGCCCACATGCGCGCGGGCGTGTCCATCCAGGACCCCGCCACCGCGTACATCGAAGAGGGCATCACCATTGGCACCGACACGGAGATTGGCCCCAGCGTGTCGCTGATGGCCGGCACCGTCATCGGGAAGGGCGTCACCATCGGCCAGGGCAGCGTGCTCACGGCTTCGGTCGTGGCGGATGGCACCCACATCAAGCCCTACTCCGTGCTGGAGGAGGCGCGTGTGGGCGAGCGCTGCATCATCGGCCCGTTCTCCCGGCTGCGCCCCGCCACGGAGTTGGCAGAGGAAGTGCATCTGGGGAACTTCGTGGAGACGAAGAAGGCCCGCATCGGCAAGGGCAGCAAGGCCAACCACCTGACTTACCTGGGCGACGCGAACATCGGCGCGGGCTGCAACATCGGCGCGGGCACCATCACCTGTAACTATGACGGGGTGAACAAGCACCTGACCGAGCTGGGCGATGGCGTCTTCATCGGCTCGGACAGTCAGCTGGTGGCGCCGGTGAAGGTGGGGGACGGCGGGTATGTCGGCGCGGGCACCACGGTGACGAAAAATGTGCCTCCTGGGAGCCTCGCTGTGTCCCGTGCGCCACAGGTGGTGAAGGAGGGGTGGGTGGCGGCCAAGAAGGCACGGCAGGTGAAGGTGAAGGCTGGTTAGGAAGAGTGCTCGCCTGCTGCTCGGTCGGCGGGGCGGGGTTGGGCGTGTTGGGCGTGAACGGGTTGCCCGTGGTTTGCTCCGGCGCCGCGGGACGAGAAAGAGGCAGGACGAACATGTGCGGGATTGTTGGCTACGTCGGTGACAAGGAATCTGCTCCCATCCTGGTGTCGGGTCTGAAGAAGCTCGAGTACCGGGGCTATGACTCCGCGGGCGTCGCGGTGGTGGGCGGCAACCAACTCAACGTGGTGCGCGCCACGGGCAAGCTGCGCAACCTGGAGAACCGCGTGGTGCAGGATCTGCCCAAGGGCACCACCGGCATCGGCCACACGCGCTGGGCCACGCACGGCCGGCCCTCCGACGAGAACGCCCACCCGCACACGTACAAGAACGTCGCGGTGGTGCACAACGGCATCATCGAGAACCACCTGGCGCTCAAGGCGGAGCTGCGCGCGCGCGGCCACGTCTTCTCGTCGGAGACGGACTCGGAAGTCTTCGCCCACCTCATCTCCGCGGAGGTGGAGCGCGGCGTGGACCTGCCGGACGCCGTGCGCACGGCCATCAAGCAGGTGAAGGGCACCTACGGCCTGGTGGTGGTGTGCTCCAACGACCCGGGCCGCATCGTGTGCACGAAGGACGCGTCGCCCATGGTGCTGGGCCTGGGCCAGGGCCAGAACTTCATCGCCAGCGACGTGCCGGCGCTGCTCGAGCACACGCGTGACTTCGTCTACATGGAGGAGGGCGACCTCGCGGTCGTCACCGCGGCGAAGGTCGACATCTTCAACCGCGAGGGCAAGCTGGTGAACCGCCCCACGCGCCGCATCGACTGGACGCCGATGATGGCGGAGAAGGGCGGCTACAAGCACTTCATGCACAAGGAGATCCACGAGCAGCCCCGCGCCATCGCGGACACGCTGCGCGGCCGGATGCTCCTCACCGAAGGCGACGTCCACTTCGAGACCTGGAACCTCACGCAGGAGCAGGTCCAGACCTTCACCAAGGTCACCATCCTGGCCTGCGGCACGTCCTGGCACTCGGGCGTGGCCGGCAAGCACATGATCGAGTCGCTGGCGCGGCTGCCGGTGGAGGTGGAGCTCGCCAGCGAGTTCCGCTACCGCGACCCCATCGTGGAGAAGAGCCACCTGGTCATCGCCATCAGCCAGTCCGGCGAGACGGCGGACACGCTCGCGGCCTTCAAGGAAGCGAAGCGGCTGGGCGCGCACACCATGGCCATCTGCAACGTCATTGGCAGCGCGATGACGCGTGAGGCGAACCTGCACGTCCTCACCAACGCGGGCCCGGAGATTGGCGTCGCGTCCACCAAGGCGTTCACCACGCAGCTCGTGACGCTGTACCTGCTGGCGGTGAAGCTGGGCCGCATGCGCGGCACGCTGTCCGTGGAGGGCGCGCAGGAGCACCTGACGCACCTGACGCAGGTGCCGAAGATGATTGAAGACGTCCTCAAGTGCGAGCCGCAGGTGAAGCGCGTCGCGCGCGAGTTCATGAACGCGCAGGACTTCCTCTTCCTCGGCCGCGGCCCCATGCACCCGGTGGCGCTGGAGGGCGCGCTCAAGCTGAAGGAGATCTCGTACATCCACGCGGAGGGCTACGCGGGCGGTGAGATGAAGCACGGCCCCATCGCGCTCATCGACGAGAAGATGCCCGTCGTGGTCATCGCGCCGAAGCAGCCGCACATCGCCTACGAGAAGATCATCGGCAACATCGAGGAGGTCCGCGCGCGCGGCGGCAAGGTCATCGCCATCCTCGACGAGGACGACAACCAGGCGGACACCCTGGCCGACCATGTCATCCGCATCCCCGCCGCCTGCGCGCTGCTCGCGCCGGTGGTGGCCACCATCCCGCTGCAGTTGCTCGCGTACCACGTGGCGGAGATGCGCGGGAACGACGTGGACCAGCCGCGCAACCTGGCCAAGAGCGTGACCGTCGAGTAGCGCTTCACGGCTTCCACGCCTGGATGCGAAAGAGCCCGGACTCCCTGCACAGGGGGCCCGGGCTTCTTCGTTCGCCGGCGCTACTGCTCGTCCGCCAGCTCCAGGAGCACCTCCAGGTCCGCGGCGGCGTCCAGCGACTCCAGCAGCTCCAGGTTCTCCATCACCTCGCGGTCCTCGTCGGTAAGCGGGGGCCGGGGCCGGCGGGGCTCGGT
>NZ_RAVY01000220.1:0-15344 GCF_003611625.1 Corallococcus sp. CA054B | reverse complement strand
TTGCGCACGTGGTGGTTTCCAAATGCGCGGACGCCATGCCCTTGCACCGGCTCGCCCAGCGGGTGGAACGCGGCGGCGTGCCCATGAGTCGCAGCACCCTGACGGACCTCTTCCACCAGTCCGCCTCTGTCCTGCTGCCGCTGTCCTCCCACCTGCTTCAAGCCATCGCGGCCTCCGAGGTGGTATGGGCCGACGAGACGCCTCTGCGGGTGCTGGACGTGAAGAAGACGCAGCGGGGCTACCTCTGGACGTTCCTCACCCAGAATGAGGCGGGAGAGTGGCTCATCGGCTACCGCTTCAGCCTGGGGCGGGCCAGCACGACGCCGAAGGAAGTCCTGGGCGGCACCCAGGGCGCCCTCGTGGTGGATGCCTATACGGGCTACAACGCGGTGACGCTGCCGGAGGGGAGAAGCCGCGTCGGGTGTTGGGCCCACGTGCGCCGCCGCTTCTTCGACGCGCTGGCCACCGCGCCCGAATCCCGCGAGGCGCTCGACTTCATCCGCGAACTCTACCGCGTGGAGGCACAGGCTCGGGACGCGGGCCTCGTGCGCACCGCCGCCCATCGCGAGCTGCGCCAGCAGCAAAGCCTCCCCGTCCTCATGGCACTGCGCGCGTGGCTCGAAACGCAGGCCCCGCGCCACCTGCCCAAGGGCCCCATGGGCCAGGCCCTCTCCTACGCGCTGAAGCAGTGGGAGGCCCTGACGCGCTTCTCTTCCGACGAGCGTCTGCCCTTGGACAACAACCGCTCCGAGGCGGCGCTGCGCAAGGCCGCCCTGGGCCGGAAGAATTTCCTCTTCGTCGGCCACGAGGCCGCAGGGGAAAACCTCGCGGGCCTCTACGCCCTGGTGGCCACCTGTGAGGCCAATGGCGTCAACCCCGAGGCCTACCTCGCCGACGTGCTGCTGCGCGTGCAGACGCACCCCCACTCGCGCATCGGTGAGCTGCTACCCCACGAGTGGATGCGGCGACGCGCCGCCGACCCGCCGGATTCACCCCTCCAGTCCACTCCCTGAACAGCTCGCTCCTCGCGGCGCTCGCCGAGCACGGCCGGGGCCTGTCTTCAAGCCCCCCGACACGTCATTGGCCGGACGGTTACGCAAGTCCATTGACGGCCTCATGGCGCTGGTGCGCACGGCGTGGGGGGAAGACGTCTACTCGGGGCACCTCTTCGCCTTCGTCTCCCGCCGAGGCGACCGCATCAAGGTGCTGACGTGGAGCCGGGGCGGCTTCGTGCTGCTGTACAAACGGCTGGAGACGGGGCGCTTTCGCCTGCCGCCGGTGGACGAGGGCGCGCAGGCGGTGACGCTGGACGCCACGCAGTTGGCCATGCTGCTGGACGGCATTGACGTGGCCCAGGTGAGGCGCCAGCCCGCCTGGACGCCTCCCGGGCGCACGGGCACCTGACGCGCCATGCCCGGGACGCGGCGCGGCAGCGGCGTGTTGAGACGAAGTGCCGCGAGAGCTTCCGCAGGACCACTTCTGCCCCTGGCGTGAGGAGGCGGAGGAACTCAAGGAGCGCCTGACGTCGCTGGAGGCGAAGATGGCGACGCTGGAGCGCCACGTCTTCGGCCGCAGGACGGAGAAGCTGCCGACGGTGGCCGCCGAGCTGCGAGGGGATGGGGACTCGACGGCGGCCCGGGCCGAGGCCGCGAAGAAGAAGCGCCAGCAGCGGGCCGCCCGGAAGGCCGAGGAGGCCCCGGCGCGGGAGATTCGCCACGAGGTGCCCGCCGAGGAGCGCCACTGCCCCGCGTGCGGCAGCGAGGACTTGAAGCCGCTGGGAGAAGGCCGCACCTCGGTGGTGTACGAGTACGTGCCCGCGAGACTCGAGAAGCAGGTGCACGTGCAGGAAGTCCTGGCGTGCGCGTGCGGCCGGGGCGTCGTCACCGCCCCGCCTCCAGCCCGGGTGGTGGACAGGGGCGAGTACGGCCCCGGCTTCCTGGCCCACGTGGTGACGTCGAAGTGCGCGGACGCCATGCCCCTGCACCGGCTGGCCCAGCGGGTGGAGAGAAGCGGCGTGCCCATGAGTCGCAGCACCCTGACGAACCTCTTCCACCAGGCCGCCTCGGTGCTGCTGCCGCTCTCCCAGCACCTCTTGCAAGGCATTGCCGCCGCGGACGTGGTGTGGGCCGACGAGACGCCGCTGCGCGTGCTGGACGTGAAGAAGACGAAGCTTGGCTACCTCTGGACGTTCCTCACCCAGACGCCCGCGGGCGAGTGGCTGGTGGGCTACCGCTTCAGCATGGGGCGGGCCAGCACGACGCCGAAGGAAGTCCTGGGAGGCACTCGGGGCGCCCTCGTGGTGGATGCGTACACGGGCTACAACGCGGTGACGCTGCCGGAGGGGCGAAGCCGCGTCGGGTGCTGGGCCCACGTGCGCCGCCGCTTCTTCGAGGCGCTGGCCACCGCGCCCGAGGCCCGCGAGGCCCTGGACTTCATCCTGGCCCTCTACCGGGTGGAGGCACTGGCGCGTGACGCGGGCCTCGGGCGCACCGCCGCCCACCGCGAGCTGCGCCAGCAGCAAAGCCTCCCCGTCCTCCTGGCGCTGCGCGCGTGGCTCGAATCGCAGGCCCCGCGCCACCTGCCCAAGGGGCCCATGGGCCAGGCCCTCTCCTATACTTTGAAGCAGTGGGACGCCCTGACGCGCTTCGTGGCCGACGAGCGCCTGCCCTTGGACAACAACCGCTCCGAGGCGGCGCTGCGCAAAGCCGCCCTGGGCCGCAAGAACTTCCTCTTCGTCGGCCACGAGGCCGCAGGGGAAAACCTCGCGGGCCTCTACGCCCTGGTGGCCACCTGTGAGGCCAATGGCGTCAACCCCGAGGCCTACCTCGCCGACGTCCTGCTGCGCGTGCAGACGCACCCCAACTCGCGCATCGGTGAGCTGCTACCCTGCGAGTGGATGCGGCGACGCGCCGCCGACCCGCCCGATTCGCCCCTCCAGCCCAGTCCCTGAACAGCTCGCTCCTCGCGGCGCTCGCCGAACACGGTCCTCCTCCGTCATCAAGCCTCCCGGCACGTCATTGGCCGGACGGTTACGACGCAGCGGGAGTTCGAGTTGGCGTAGTCACGGTCGCGAATCGGACAGGGCCGTTTCAGGTATATTCCGGCTCTGTCGCCAGTCTGAAGCGTGTTCCCACGGAGAGGCGTTGACCTTGAAACCCAGAGCCCTCGCCACGCTTCTATTGCTCCTGGCAGCATGCGCGACGCCAGCGGCGCATGAAAGCCGGGCCCCAAGGCGCGCCAACCTCCAGCGAGCCGCGAGCCTGCCGTGGACGGACGAAGGACGGTGCGTTGTCCGAGAGTCCGCCGAGCCGTGGCCTGTCCTTGCGGAGCGGTGCTTTCAAGCCCTCGACCATGATCGGGTCCGGTTCATCGATCGTTCGGGAAGATGTACGGTCGCTTCTGCTGAAGCAGCCACGCTGGGAATCGGACTCTGCGTCCTGGCCGCTCCGGAGGTCGTCGCTGGCGCGGTCATTGTCGTCGGCGTGGTGGTGGTGGCGGTCGCCATCAAGGAAGCGCTGGATGAGGCGGACTGGCCGGATGCGGCCGAATACCCCATCCCCATTCAGAGGAATGAATCCGCCGAGCGAGAAGCCTCAAGGAACCGAAAACCCAGCCCCCAGCCTTCGGGACAGGATTTGTTTCCGCCATCGCCGAGGGACCCATTCGAGCGGGATCGCCGGCCAGAGTGCAGACCGACCCTGGGACCACCCCGAGGCGGAAACGAGCCACACAATGAATGTGCCGACAAGATTCCCGGCAACAGCTTTCCCGGCTTCAATGTGTTCATCAATGGCAAGCACTACGATGCCTTGGTGTTGGCCCGTCGAACGCTGTGGGAGGTCAAGACGGACAACTTCGAGAAGCACTCGCCGCGCTCCCGAAATTTCTTCGTCTCCGTGAAGCTGCCCGAGCTGCAACGAGAGGCCAAGCTCGCCAGAGAGTGCGGATACGACTTCGTCATTGGAGTGCGCAGCGAAGCCCATCGGACTGCATTGAAGCTCGCGGACCCATCCCTCCACGTCGTCATCATGGATTGGTGCTGAATGCCCCCCAACCCAATCGAAATTGCCATGATTGTCTACGCACCTGCATCCCAGGGCAGCGACGGTCGCGCACTCGCCATCGTCCACGGTCTGGAGCGAGCACTTCCCGGGCTGCACCTGAAATGGACCTCTTCCGAGAAGGAAGATCTCATCCCGTTGTCCAACCGCGATGAGTGGGTTGTCGCCAACGGCCTGAACGGCAGACTCCCATTCCTGTGCAATGACGATGACAACAACCTTGTCACCATCTCGGGCTGGGAGAACCCAAACGGGCTTGCATCGGATGGCACACCACACTTCGAGCTCCACGCTGATTTCCGGATGGAGGCCTTCAGCCCCATCGACGCTGCGAATGCGCTGGAAGCCATCTCAGACGGTGCTCGGGCACTCTGGGGGCATGCCACGCCGTTCAAGGCAGCAGTCGAAATCGCGGAGCAGACGGCCCCGACATTGGAAGGGCCTCCCTCCCCTCCCAAAGGACTGCCAGCCCTCAAGTCCGCGCGGGACATCTCGTCGCCTGAACTTCCGCACCGCCTTGGATGGCTGAACTACTGGTCGGCGGCTTCCGCGCGAGCGCTCGGATTCCCGGCCCCTTCGCGCGACGCGGAGTGGCTCTCGCGGGCACGGCGCACTCCGGCGGATGGATGGATCCTGCGACTCACTGACGCGCCCCTCGATCTCGACCAACCAGACCACCTGGCGGCGCTCCTGCGAGCCTACGACCGCTTCCCGGAGATCGGCAGACGCTGATCACACCCCGGCTCCGCCGCACGACCCTTCACATCCCCCGGGCGCGTCCGTCGGCCTCGCGGTCCAGGCTGGATGCCCCGTGAAACCTCACGGCGTCGGCTCTCAGGAAAAACAAGCACAGCAGGTATTTATTGTAACAAATGCATCCCATCTTCCGTCGAATGTTTCTCACGACTTGAGCATTTATTAAAATACCCCTTTATCAACGGGAACCTCCAGACTCCCTCCGCGCCTGTTCCACATGTATTAAATATTTTGTCTCAGTGAAACAACACGCCGAGTTATGTTGCACGGTCTCCAGGATAAAACACCGTGCCCGACTTGCGACACGCGTTCGAGTGCAGCACCACGATCACTCATGAAGATCCGCTGGTCCGGGATCACCGGGTCCACGGAGTCCGCATCCTGCCGGGAGTCGTCTTCCTGGACCTGGTGCTCCGAGCCCTGAAGGCCCGCGGCTTCGACCTCCCGACGGTCGAGCTTCGAAACGTCCTGTTCAGCGAGCCCATCGCCACCACGGAGCAGTTCGACCGGCGCGTGCGCCTGCGCTTCGAGCCCCAGGACGCGGACGCCCGGCACTGGCGGGTGGTCGCGGAGAGCAGCCCCCTCCCCGCTGGCGGCGGGAGCGCGGCGGGCGCCGTCGAGAACTTCCGCTGCGAGGTCCACGTCACCCAAGAGCCCTTCGAGGGCCGGCTCGACGTGGAGGCCTTGATGAAGCAGGCCACGCGCACCTCGGACGTGGACGACGCCTACGTGTACGCGCGCGGCGCGGCCATCGAGCACCTGGAGTTCATGAAGGGCCAGGGACGGCTCTACTTCCACGGCGGCGGCGTGCTGGCGGCGCTCCATTTGAGCCCGCTCGCCCGTGAGCACCTGGACGACTTCTTCATCCACCCCGTCCTCCTGGACAGCTCCACGCTCCTGCCGTTCCTCTTCATGCAACAGCGGCCCGAGTTGGCCCTCCAGCCCTTCATCCCCATCCACATCGAGTCGTTCCGCGCCGTGCGCGCCCTGGGCGAACGCGTGTTCGTCCACGTGCGCGAGGCCAGCACCGGGCTGGTGGCCGACGACCTCTTCCACAGCGTCATCGACTTCTACTCACCGGACGGGCACCGGCTCGCGTCCCTTCGCAAGCTGTCCACCAAGCGCATCCGCTCCGAAGCCCTCATCTCCCGCCTGCAACGCCCCGAAGGCGATGCACGCCCCCCTGAGCCTCAAGCCGCACCGGCGGCCCCCACGACAGGGGCGAGGCCCTCTTCCGTCCTGGACTACCTGCGTGGCCTGCTCGCCTCCGAGCTGTCGGTAGCGCCTGGGACGCTCGACGACGCGGAGAACTTCTACGCCCAGGGGCTGGACTCCACCCACCTGCTGCGGGTCGTGCGGCGGCTGGAGCAGGACCTCGACTGCAAGCTCTACCCGACGCTGCTCTTCGAGCACAGCACCCTGCGCGAGCTGGCGGTCTACCTCGAACGGAACCATGCGACGGGCGTGGCGGGGCTCGCCCTCCGGCAGGCCCCTCCCCCCAGCGCTGGTGCGTCCGCGCCCGCGCGACAGGACTCCCCCGCGCCCGCGGCGCCTTCGCCACTCCCGCGCCTGGACGAGCCCATCGCCATCATCGGGATCGCGGGGCGCTATCCGCGGTCGGGGGACCTGGACGCGTTCTGGGAGAACCTCCAGGCCGGGCAGGACTGCATCACCGAGGTCCCCCAGGAGCGCTGGGATCACGACCGCTGGTTCGATCCCACCGGCAGCCGCCCGGGCACCACCCAGGGCAAGTGGGGCGGCTTCCTCCAGGGCATTGATCAGTTCGACGCGCGCCTGTTCAACCTGTCGCCGCGCGAGGCCGAGCTCATGGACCCCCAGGAGCGGCTGTTCCTGGAGACGGCCTGGCAGGCGCTGGAAGACTCGGGCCAGCCGGGCCGGGCCCTCCGGGGCCGGCGCGTGGGCGTGTTCGTCGGCGTGATGTGGGGGCAGTACGCGCTGCTGGGCGTGGAGGAGACCCTCCAGGGGCACCCCGTCACGCCCTCCTCGTTCGCCGCGTCCATCGCGAACCGCATCTCCTACTTCTTCGACTTCCGCGGCCCCAGCCTGGCCCTGGACACGATGTGCTCGTCGTCGCTGACCGCGCTGCACCTGGCCCGCGAGAGCCTGCTGCGCGGCGAGTGCGAGCAGGCGCTGGTCGGCGGCGTCAACCTCATGCTGCACCCGAGCAAGTACGTGTTCCTGAGCGAGCACCGCATGCTCTCCAGTGACGGCCGGTGCCGCGCGTTCGGAGAGGGAGGCAGCGGCTACGTCCCGGGCGAAGGCGTGGGCGCGGTCCTGCTCAAGCCCCTGTCGCGCGCGGAGGCGGACGGGGACTTCATCCACGGCGTCATCCGCACGACCGCGGTCAACCACGGCGGACGCGCCAACGGCTACACCGTCCCGGATCCCGACGTCCACGCCACGCTCATCTCCGAGGCGCTGGAGCGCTCGGGCGTCGAGCCCGACACGATCGGCTACATCGAAGCGCACGGCACGGGCACGAGCCTGGGAGACCCCATCGAGATCTCCGGCCTGGGCAAGGCCTTCCGGGGCAGGACCGCGCCGGGGTGGAGCTGCGCCATCGGGTCCGTGAAGTCGAACGTCGGTCACCTGGAGGCCGCCGCGGGCGTCGCCGGCATCACCAAGGTGCTGCTCCAGTTGCGCCATCGAAAGCTCGTCCCGTCCCTGCACTCGCGGCGGCTCAACCCCTTCATCGACTTCGCGGCCACGCCCTTCCGCGTCCAGCAGGAGCTGAGCGACTGGCCGGAGCCCACGACCCGCGCGGGACAGCCCGCCCCCAGGCGCGCGGGCCTGAGCTCCTTTGGCGCGGGCGGCGCCAATGCCCACGTCATCCTTGAGGAGTACGTGTCGCCCCGGGCCGCGCTCCCAGCGACTGAACGGCCCTGCATGGTCGTCCTGTCCGCGCTCAGGGAGGACCGGCTCCGCCCCTACGCCGAGCGGCTCCTGCGCTTCATCGAACGACAGGCCGCCTCCGGAGGCACGGCGCCCCGGGCCAGCCTGAGCCAGATCGCCTACTCGTCGCAGATCCGCGGCGAGCCCATGGCGGCGCGGCTGGCGTTCGTCGCTTCGAACCTGGAGGCGCTGCGCGGACAACTGCGGCGCTACCTGGAGGGAGCGTCCCTTCCGGAGGACTGCTTCCAGGGAACGGGCCGCGCCGGACAGGCCACCCACGCCCTGTCCGCGCGCGGGACGGAGGCCCCGGCGCTGCGCGAGCTCGCGGCGCGCTGGGTGGAGGGGCAGGACGTGGACTGGTCCACGCTGTACCCCGAGGGTCCTCCCCGCCGCCACCCGCTGCCCACCTATCCCTTCGCCTGGCGCTCGTACTGGCTGCCCCGGACGGAGGCGGCGTCTGGGAGCCCCTCCGGTGGAGCCCCTTCGCGGCTGCACCCGGTGCTGGGACGCAACACCTCCACGTTCGCTTGCGTGCGCTTCGCCACGACGTTCTCCGCGACGGAGCCCCTGCTCGCCGACCACCGCGTCCGCGGCCAGCCGGTGCTCCCGGGAGTGGTGTGCCTGGAGATGGCCCTCGCCGCGGCGAGGCTGGCGGGAGCGGCGACCGTCCACGCCCTTCGCGACATCACCTGGGCGAGCCCCGGGGTGCCGTCGCAAGACAGCGCGACCCTCGACGTGTCCCTCGAGCTCCAGGCCGCGGGCGAGCACCTGGGCTTCCGCCTCGTCGGAGCGGACGGGCTGCTCCATGCCCAGGGCCGGTTGTCGCGGGGAGAGGAACCGCGCAATGCGGAGCCACCCCAGGCCCCCGGTGACCTCCAGGAGCGGTGTCCGCGCCTGCTGTCCGCGGAGGACGCCTACCGCCTCCTCGCCGCGCGGGGGCTGGAGTACGGCGAATCCCTGCGCCCCATCCGCACGCTCCACGTGGGACGGGACGAGGCGCTCGCCGCGCTGCGCCTGCCCGGGTCTCACCCCGCGCCTGCGGACGTCACCCTCCCCCCCGGCCTGCTGGACGGCGCCCTGCAAGCCGTCATCGGGCTCCTGGCGCGGGAGCCCGAAGGCGGCGCCGCGTCCTCGGAGCGGACCTGGCTTCCGTTCTCCCTGGCCGCCGTGCACCTGCACCGTCCCCTGCCGCCCGAGTGCTTCGTCCACGTCGCCCGCAAAGCGCGGCGCAAGGACGTGGAGACCTTCGACCTCCGTCTGCTCGACGCGGCGGGGGCGCTGCTCGTGCGGCTGGAGGACTTCGCGATCCGGGAGGTTCGCGGACCGGCGAGTGAGACCACCCGCGTCCTGGGCGAAGCCTGGGTCCCCGAACCGCTGGAGCGCACGTCCTCCGAGCCGGCCGGGGCCCTGCTGCTCTTCGACCGGGACACCCTCCTGCGCGATGCGCTTCGCGGCGGGACCCAACGGCCCGTGCTCCTCGTCCGGCCGGGGACGGGCTTCCGCTCGCTCGGCGACGGTGTCTACGAGATCGCGCCCGCCAGCACCGGCGATGCCACGCGGCTGCTTCAGGCCCTGCGGCAGGAGGACCGCGTCCCCTCGGCCGCGATCCATGCGTGGACGGGGCAGCACGTTTCTGGCGCGGAGCAGCCGTCCCTGGAGCAGGTGCTGGAGCTGGGGCTCCACTCGCTGATCAGCTTCACCCAGGCGTGGCTCCAGACCCGGCCGGTGCCTCCGCTCCAACTGCTGTGCATGGAGGCCGGCGACGAGACCTCGTCACCGCATGCCGCGCTGTCGGGGTTCTGCAAGACGATCAACCGCGAACACAGCGCCCTGCGCTACCGCGCGGTGCGGCTCGGGGATGGAGTCGCGCGCCCGGCCGCGGCGCCGTTGCTCCAGGAGCTCTCCCGGTCCGACGCTCCGGATGATCTGGTCCGCCTGGATGCGGCGGGCCGCGCTCGCCTCCGCCTGCGGCGGCTCTCGCTGCCCGAGCCGGACGCCACACCCCTGCTGAGGCACCGCGGCGTCTACCTCATCACCGGCGGCCGTGGCGGCCTGGGACTGCTCTTCGCGCGGTTCCTGGCCCAGCGCTTCCAGGCGCGGCTCGTGCTGGCCGGACGCGCGCCGGAGGACGCGGCCATACGCGAGCAGCTCCAGGCGCTCGCGGCCCATGGCGCGGAGGCCGTGTACCTGCGGGCGGACGTGGCCCGCGGGGAGGACGTGGAGGCGCTCGTGAACGAAACCGTGCGCCGCTTCGGCACGCTCCACGGCGTCATCCACTCCGCCGGCGTGTTGCGCGATGGCATGGTCGCGCAGAAGCGCCCGGAGGACGTGATGGAGGTCCTCCGCCCCAAGGTCGACGGCGCCCTCCACCTCGATCACGCCACGCGGCGGTTGCCGCTCGACTTCTTCGTCCTGTTCTCCTCGCTGGCGGGTGTCATCGGCAACGTGGGGCAGTGCGACTACGCGTTCGCCAACCGCTGGCTCGACCAGCTCGCGTGCAGGCGCGCGGCCCAGGTCACCCAGGGCCAGCGCCACGGCCGCTCGCTCTCCATCGCCTGGCCGCTGTGGCGCGAGGGCGGGATGCGCGTGGACGCTCACGTCGAGCAGCACCTGCTGCGGACGCTCGGCATGAAGCCGTTGAGCACGCAGGCCGGGCTGGACTTCTTCGTGCGGGCGCTGAATGCCACCGAGCCCGTGATGGCCGTCGTGGAAGGCGACCTCGCGGCGATCGACAAGGCCTTCGCTGTAATCCAGGCCCACGAGGCCGCTCCCACTCCGCCGCCCTCCAGCTCCGTGTCCGTGCCCGCTGACATGGACGCGGTCCTCTCGACGATCGCGGAGGTGCTCCGCGTGGACCGGGCGGACGTGGATCCGGATGCGAGCCTCGAGGATCACGGCTTCGATCCCACCACGCTCGCGGTGTTGAGCACCCGGCTGGGTGAGCGCATGGGCCGCACGCTGAGCGCACGCCGGCTGGCGGAACAGGCCTCCGTGCGCGCCCTCTGTCAGACGCTCGCCCCGGTGGCGACGCCCTGCCCTCCCGCGCCGCAGCCCGCGCCCTCCGCCCCGCCACCCACGACGGGGCCCGAACTCCGCGCCGTTGCCCAGGACGGACACCTGCGCGAACAGGTGCAGGCCCAGGTCGTGGAGACCGCGGCGTCCATCCTCAAGATGGACGTGGCGGACGTGGATCCGGACACGGACCTGCGCGACTTCGGCTTCGACTCCATCTCCATGACCCGGCTCGCCAACCGGCTGCGTGAGCAGCTGGGCGTGGACCTCACCGCCGCGATGCTCTTCGAGCACGACCGGCTGGGCGCGCTCGTGGGACATCTGCTCGCCACGCAGCGCGAGGCCCTGGGCGCACGGTTTCCGGATGAGCAGCCGCCAGCGGCATCCCTGGCCCCGGCGGAAGTGCCCTCCGCTCCGGCGCAGCCCACGCCGTCGCCCTCGGCGCGCATCGCCTCCTCGGGCGGCGTGCACGACTCGCCGGAGCCCATCGCCATCATCGGCATGGGTGGCCACTTCGCCCAATCCCCTGACCTGGACACCTTCTGGCGGAACCTTGAGCAGGGCCGGGATCTGATTGAGGAGATTCCTCCCACGCGGTGGGACTGGCGCGCGGTCGAAGGCAATCCACTGACGGAGCCGAACCGCACCCACGTCAAGTGGGGCAGCTTCATCGACGGGGTGGAGCACTTCGACGCGGCCTTCTTCCGCATTACGCCCCGCGAGGCGGCGCTGATGGACCCCCAGCACCGCCTGTTCCTCCAGATGGCGTGGAACACCCTGGAGGACGCCGGCTACCGGCCCTCCTCCCTCGCGGGCAGCCAGACCGGGGTGTTCGTGGGGATCGGCACGACCGACTACCACGACCTGCTGAAGGCCTCCGGCGTCGCCGCGGACGCGCACTCCGCCACGGGCAAGGCCCACTCGGTGCTGCCCAACCGGCTCTCCTTCCTGCTCGATCTGCACGGCCCCAGCCTTCCGGTGGAGACCGCCTGCTCCAGCTCGCTGGTCGCCATCCACCACGCGGTCCAGGCGCTGCGCTCGGGCCAGTGCACGCTGGCGCTCGTGGGCGGCGTCAACCTGCTGCTCAGCCCGCACCTGTACTTCGCGTTCAGCCGCGCGGGCATGCTGAGCGAGGACGGACGATGCAAGACGTTCGACGCCTCGGCCAACGGGTACGTCCGGGGTGAGGGCCTGGGCGCCCTCCTGCTCAAGCCGCTGTCGCGCGCCGAGGCCGACGGGGACACCATTCACGCGGTCATCCGTGGCACGGCCATCAACCACGGCGGCCGGGCCCAGGCGCTGACGGCCCCCAACCCCAAGTCCCAGGCCGAGCTGCTGGTGGCCGCCTACGAGGACGCCCGGGTGGACCCGGCGACCGTGGGCTACATTGAAGCGCACGGGACGGGCACCTCGCTGGGGGACCCCATCGAGGTCGCCGGCCTGCGCATGGCCTTCGAGCGGCTCTCCGCGCGCTGGCAGCGGCCCCCTCCGTCCCAGCCCCACTGCGCGCTCGGCTCGGTGAAGACCAACATCGGACACCTGGAGACGGCCGCGGGCATCGCGGGGGTCCTCAAGGCGGTGCTCGCGCTGCGCCACCGCACCCTGCCCGCCAGCCTTCACTTCCAGACGCCCAATCCACAGCTGAGGCTGGAAGGCGGCCCGTTCTACGTCAACGCGCGCACCCGCCCGTGGCCCGCCCCGGTGGACGGGGGAGGCGTCGAAGGGCCCCGGCGCGCGGGCGTGAGCTCCTTCGGCTTCGGAGGCACCAACGCCCACGTCGTCCTGGAGGAGTATCGCCAGGCGCCCCGTCCAGCAGGGGCCTCCCTCCGGCCCCAACTGGTGGTGCTCTCCGCTCGCGACCCCGCCCTGCTGCGGACCAGCGCCGAGCGGCTGCGCGAGGCCCTGCGCGCCCCGGAGCCGCCGCGCCTGGAGGATCTGGCCTACACGCTCACCGTGGGACGCGAGGTCTTCGACGAGCGCATGGCCACCGTGGTGCGCGATCTGGCTGAGCTCGCCGCGCGGCTCGACGGCTGGCTCCAACATGGATCCGCCGAGCACGTGCATGCCGGCAACGCGGGAGGGGCGCGCGCGAACGAAGCGCTCCTGGGCGGTGCGGCGGGCGCGGCCTTCCTGGACGCGTTGATCTCCGGAGGTGAGCTGGACCGGCTCGCCCGCCTCTGGGTGAGCGGGACCACGTCGGATCTTTCGCGGCTCTACCCGCTCCCGCTGCGGCGCGTGTCCCTGCCGGGCACGACCTTCGCGCGGACGCGGCACTGGCTGCTCACGGGTCCGGCGGATCGGCTGTTCGTGACGAACACGGCGCCAGTGCCCACCGCGACCGTCGAAGCCGCGACGCCGCGACCGCCGCCCCAAGAGGAGGCACCGGTGGAGGCCGCCGAGCCCTGGCGCGACGCGCTCCACTTCCTGACCCAGGCACTCGCGACCACGGCGCGGCTCGATCCCGCCAGCGTGAGCTCCACGGCCGACTTCGAGAGCTACGGGATGAACTCCATCCTCATCGCCGAGCTCCACCAGAAGCTGGAGGCGGCCTTCGGCAAGCTCCCGATCACCCTGTTCTTCAAGTACAAGAACCTCGCGGATCTGGCGGCCTACCTGGGCCAGGAGCACAGCGCGCAGGTCCAGCGGCTCACGCGTCAGGCCTCGCTCCCAGCCGCGCTGGCACCGCCGCGGCCCGCCATGCCCGCGCAGGGGGACGGCGCCGGCGCCGGGGACATCGCCATCATCGGGATGAGCGGGCGTTATCCCCAGGCGGAGGACCTGGAGCAGTACTGGCACAACCTGGAGACGGGCCGGGACTGCATCGAGGAGATCCCAACGGAGCGTTGGGACTACCGCCCCCTGTTCGATGCCACGCGCCGCGAGCCGGGGTCCCTCTACGCGAAGTGGGGCGGCTTCCTGAAGCAGGTGGATCGCTTCGACGCGGCCTTCTTCCAGATCTCCCCGCTGATCGCGCGGTACATGGACCCGCAGGAGCGCCTGTTCCTGGAGACCGCCTGGTCCTGCATGGAGGACGCGGGCTACACCCGCGCGGGGCTGGCGAAGGCGGACGCGGGAGATCAACGCGCCCCGGTGGGCGTGTTCGTCGGCGTCACCTACAACGAATACGCCCTCTTCGGCGCGCAGGAGTGGTCGCGGGGCAACCGCATCCCGTTCAGCACCCAGTCCTTCTCCATCGCCAACCGGGTCTCCTACGCGCTCAACCTGAGCGGCCCGAGCCTCACCGTCGACACCGCCTGCTCGTCGTCGCTCAACGCCATCCACCTCGCCTGCGAGAGCCTGCGCTCCGGAGCGTGTGAGGTGGCCATCGCGGGCGGCGTGAACCTGTCGCTGCACCCGAGCAAGTACGTGATGCTCTGTGCCAACCGCTTCGCGTCGAGCGACGGCCGCTGCCGCAGCTTCGCCGCGGGGGGCGATGGGTACGTCCCCGGCGAGGGCGTGGGGGCCGTGCTGCTCAAGCCGCTGGCCATGGCCCTGCGCGATGGAGACACCATCCACGCGGTCATCAAGGGCAGCGCGCACAACCACGACGGGAAGACCCACGGCTACACGGTGCCCAACCCCGTGGCGCAGACCGAGGTCATCGCCACGGCCCTGCGACGCGCCGGGGTGGATGCCCGGACGATCAGCTACGTGGAGGCGCACGGGACGGGCACCAGCCTGGGCGACCCCATCGAGGTCACCGGACTGACGGACGCGTTCCGCAGCCACACCCCGGACCGGGGCTTCTGCGCCATCGGCTCGGTCAAGGCCAGCATCGGGCACCTGGAGTCGGCCGCGGGCATCGCGCAGTTCCACAAGGTTCTCCTCCAGATGAAGCACCGGCGGCTGGCGCCCACCCTCATCCATGGTGGGCAGCTCAACCCGCACATCGACTTCGCGAGCACGCCCTTCCACGTCCAGCGCGAAGCCGCGCCGTGGCAGGCGCGGCCCGGGGAGCCCCTGCGCGCCGGCATCAGCAGCTTCGGCGCGGGCGGCGTCAACGTGCACCTCGTCGTCGAGTCCTGGGAGGCGCCCGCCTCCCGGGGCCATCCGCGCCCCGCGCGGCCCCACGTCCTGGTGCTGTCCGCTCGCACCGCCGAGCGGCTGCGCGTCCAGGCGCGCCGGCTGCTCGACCTCCTCGATGCCCGGCGGGACTGGGGCACGAGCGAGTTCGAGGCGCTGGCGTTCACGCTGCAAGAGGGACGGGAGGCGATGTCCGCCCGGCTCGCCTTCGTGGCCGCGGATCTGGCCACGGCCCACGAACGGCTGCGCGCCTACGTGACGCACGCCGAGGACCCGGTGGCGCTCCAGGCCCAGGGCCTCTTCACGGCCAGCCTCTCGCCATCGCACGTGGCGGGCGCCGCGCCCTCCGAAGCCGAGCTGCTGGCGCTCGTCACCCGGGGCGAGCACGCCACCGTCGCGCGAGCCTGGGTCGAGGGCACACCCTGGCCCTGGCCGGCCCTGCACCGGGACTCCCCGCCGCGCAGGCTGCGCCTCCCCACCTATCCGTTCGCCGGGGAGCGCCATTGGATCGAGACCTCGGGACCGGCGCCCACGACGCCGCCCGCGGGTCCTCCTCCCTCCCCCTCCACGCCCGAGCCC